>NZ_JAVKEA010000177.1:0-32627 GCF_040221695.1 Coleofasciculus sp. E2-BRE-01
TTGGATCATCACCCAGGTGATTATCATTCTCATTCACGTATTCATTCGCAATAAACCTGTCAATAAGCTCTCATCTTTTCGAGGCTTGAGGGGGGAAATGCAATGTAAGCCAAGCTTTTGAGCTGCTTGTCACCCCTTCAGCATCTTACCTTTTCCAGTCCGTGATTTTCTGACCACTGCCTTGTTGGAAGTGAACGACTGCTGTGTAGTCACCCGTTTCTTGTTCTCGCTTGAGCCAAAGGTCTAAGGTGTTCCGACTAATGTTCACATTCATTTAAATTGGGAATGGGCGGTGCTCAAGATAGTGACACCACAAGGATGAGAACAATTCAAGACATTCATTAGGGTTGAAATGATCAACAGCTTATCCACGAACTTAGACCCCCTTCTTACTTGTGGTTGGGTCGAATCACCCTGCCACCGGTGGGGGGTTTGCGATCGCGTGACCTCAACTATCCATATCCAAGATTCCAGAACCCCCTTCTTACTTGTGGTTGGGTCGAATCACCCTGCCGCCGGTGGGGGTTTGCGATCGCGTGACCTCAACTATCCATATCCAAGATTCCAAGATTCTCTCCTTACTTTAGGATACTCACAATATAGAGTGGATGCTGCCTTCAATAAATGTCCTAACGTGTGTGCGTAGTGCTATATCGCTCAGTGGAGGTTAGGGTTTCCTACTAATGAATCCCGGCAACGGGATTGAAACCTTAAGCCAAAGACCAAACCGCTAGATTAGGGCACGGCAATGCCGTGCCCCTACCCCATCAATTATCCCTGATGTAGGGACGTGATACTATCGTGCCCTATTATCTCAAACTGAGCGACTTAAGAGGATTGAAATTTTATTTTTGGAAAAATGCGATCGCACGTTTTGCCAGGGTGATTGAAATTGTTGCGACACAGATGCAGTATTCAAGCCGACATAATACCATGAGTTAAGCGATCGAGGCGTTCGGAATAACTTTTCATCACATTCAAGGCAAACATTGGTGTTTCCTGAACCGCAAACAGGAATCGCTGCTGATCCAGAAATGCCAAGGTACAATCTGTTTTCGCGATCGCGCTATAGGTTCTGTCGTCTACTCCAATCAATGTTCCGGTACCAAACACCTCACCCTTGCCGATGGTTTCCACAATATTACCATTGACACAGATGTTGACTTCTCCATCCAATATGCCATACATATAGTTCGCTGGATCACCTTCTTGGAAAATAACCTGATCGGCAGAAAATGTCTTAGGTTCAGCCTGTTGTTGTAAGATGCTGACTGTGTTTGCGGGTTCTAACATGGTCTGTATGCCAGATCATTTGATGTTTTGAGAATATACCGCAAGCGGACAAAAAACAAGATCTAGCCAAAGGCAGAAGACATGGTTTGTAGGGGCGGGTTTCACTATTATCGTTTCGGTTGTACCCAGATGTGACTCAACCCGCCCTGACGCAGGTTTATCTCGCTTCTACTAACAAAGTTTGATACGCCGCCTCAATTCGTTCCACTTCCGATGACACATCTGTCTCTAATGTCTTCAACCGCTCTAATTCCGTCCCATTATTAATCTCATGGGACTCTTTTTGAGCGATTAAATTATCCAACTCTGACTTGCGAGCATTAATATCATCATTCATCCGTTCCGTCACTTCTCGCTCATACACATCAAAGCATTCTTTCACCGCATCGTGAATCGGTTGCCATTGTTCTCGTGCGACTTGAGGCAAGTATTTAACTAACTCTTTCTTCGCCGCTTTCACCAACTCCTTCCGCGCTTGATCCGCTTGCACAACCCCAACGCCTAACCCCAATAACGCCAATCCCACGGGTCCTAAAACCACACCTGATACGGCTGTAATCATCGCTCCAACACCCATCACCGTAATAAAATTAAGGGCGATATTTTTCCAATCAAACCCCGCCCCCGCCATGGCTACCCCGGCAATATTTCCTCTTGCTAAGGAAAAGAGTCCCGCTGCCCATTTTGCCCAAGCGGGAGCATTATCTGCTGGGGTTGTCCCAATCACCGGAGAGATGCGTTGTCCGGTTAATTTTTCGGTAATTTTCTCCGTAACCTTGGTATAGGATGCGCCATAACTGGCGGCACTTTTCGATAACTGCAAAAACGCGCTATCCATCTCTTTTTCGGCGATTAAACTCCAGGCAGATAATTTATCATTTATATACCGCTCAAATGCCTGTTGTAGTCCAGCTTCAAAGGCTTCGCGCCTCCCTCGACTCAAAAAATCCATGAATTGAAAATCCGGCTGATACTGCATGAAATCAGCTTCAAAGGTATTCCCCAAATTTAAAGTATATGTGCGGAATGAATCAGCCACCGCCTTTGCATTACTATCCCGTACCGATTTAATTTCAGCTTGGAACTGCTGACAGATTTCATTCAGTTTATTGAATTCGGGTTCTACGGAATTAATCCGTTCTTTTAACTCCTGAACATCCTGTTCCAGCAAGGGAATTCGCCGTTCAATCGCCTCCCGCACATGACTATACCCTTGACGCGCCAAGGTTCTGGCTTGGCGGAATTCCGCCACGGCGCGTTCGCTGGTTAAAAATGTACTTAATGCGCCCAAAAACTCTGGAAATCCGGTTCCTTCTAGAGACGCCGTTGGCTGCTTGACTCGTAACCGCAGCGCTTTAATCGCGGAAATCTCAAACACTCGTTCATCATAAATATCATGCCCATCGACTTGACAGTAATCGGCTAAGTTAGCTCGAAATACACGCCGCACTTTATCTTCCGATTCTTCGAGTTCTTCGGTATCATCTGGATCAATCAAACTTTCGCGAATCTGATCCCAAGCATTAATTAAAAAGAAAACCGATAATCCTCGATCCTTAATGTAATTTTCTAAATAACGGCGTTCAGCCAAGGTACAAGGTTGGGTTGCCCGCAGTACAAATAAAATCGCATGGCAATTATTGATATATCCCAGGGATAACTCGTTCCGGGCTTCAGTATCATTAAGTCCAGGGCTATCGACGATTTCGATACCTTTTTGTAATAACGGTAAGGGATACTCTACGACAGCATAATCAACATTAGGGAATGCCTGTTTCTTTTGTTGTTCCAGTTGCTTGGCTTCGGCGGGGTCAATCGTGTAGCGGCGCTTAAAACTTTTAAAGTCAATATCTTCCGGGGGTGTCCCATCATTAAAATGAACGGTAACTTTTTTTTCTGTCCCATACCGCAACACGGTTAATAAGGCGGTACAGGGATTCACATCGGAGGGTAATAAGTTCTCGCCAATTAAGGCATTCAGAAACGTACTTTTGCCCCGTTTCATATCCCCCAAAACCAGTAATCTGAATACACCTTGTTGTAAATTTTTACTGGCTCGGCTTAAATCATCAATATCCCGTTCCAACCCCAAACCGCCAGAGGTATCCTTTCCTGTAGCTTCCCCCTGTTCCAGGGTTTGGGCGATTTCACCCAGACTGGTGGCGACTTGCGATCGCACTCTGGCAACTCGCTCTAAATTATTCAGAAAACTGTCTGTTTCTATTTTGTAACTCATTGTTTATTTATTCCGTAAGCATTCGTTTTATTCTGTAGAGACGTTGCATGCAACGTCTCTACAAATAGGTGGGCAATTCCCACCCTACCATGCGCTTAAATTTCACCCGGTACTAACAATAACTCCTCATACACAGATTCAACCTGCCGACATTCAGCTAAAATATCAGCATCTAAACCTCTCAACCGTTTTAACTCAGTTTGCCGATTAATCTCACGAGATTCTTTTTGATCCAGCAAGTTATCTAACTCGGCTTGACGGGATTTAATATCATCATTAAGGCGTTGAATTACTTCCCGCTCATAACTATCAAAACAATCTTTCACCGCTTGACGAATCGGTTCTTGCTGTTCCTGGCTGAGTTGCGGTAAATATTTCACAAACTCTTTTTTCGTCGCTTTAATCACCTCTTGGCGGGCTTGTTCGGCTTGCAGTGCGCCCACACCCAAACCCATCAACGCTAATCCAATGGGATTCCAAAACGTCAGCCCTGTAAAAATTAATAAAAAGCTGCTAATCCCAATTACCGCTAACCAATTCACCAGGATATTTTGCCAAGTAAACCCAGCAGCGGCTAAAGCCACACCCGCCACATTTCCCGACGCTAAGGAGAAAAACCCCATCGCCCATTTTGCCCAAGTGGGTGACTCTTCCCCTGCATCAACCCGAACTCCCGGCGGTATCGTTTGTCCAATTAGCTTCTCAGTCATGGAATCAACAATTTGATTATAGGTTGCGCCATAATTAGCGGCACTTTGAGCAAGTTGGGAAAACCCCTCTTGTAAATACTCCTCCGCCGTGCGTTCCCACTCGGCTAATTTATCCTGAATATACTGCTCAAACGCTTGCTTTAATGTCGCATTAAACGCCTCTCGTCTCTCCGCTTGCAAGAACTCCAGAAAGTCAATTGTCGGCTGATAGCGTAAGAAATCAGATTCAAATGTCTTTTCTAAGTTCAGCACATAAGTACGACACGAATCCGCCACCGCTTTAACTTTTGTATCCCGCATCGTCCGAATTTCATCCTGGAATTGATCGCGGATTTGGGTCAATTGCTCAAACTCCGGTTCAACCCCCTGAATCCGTTGTTTTAATTCCTGAATATCTTGGTCGAGTAAGGGAATTCGCCGTTCAATCGCTTCGTGAGTGCGGCTATAAACTTGACGCGCCAGCGTTCTCGCTTGGCGTAATTGTGCCACGGCGCGTTCTTGGGTCAAAAAGGTATTCAGCGCCCCTAAAAATGCTGGGAATCCTGTTCCTTCTAGGGAATCCTCTGCATCTTTCACCCGCCGCCGCAGTGCTTCCAGGGAGGAAAGCTCAAACACTCGTTCCTCATAGCGATTCTGTCCATCTTTTTGACAGTAATCAGTTAGATAGGTTTGGAATACGGTGCGTAACCGATTTTGTGCTTCTTCAAGTTCATCGGGATCATCCGGATCAATCAATCCTTTGCCGATTTCATCCCAAGCGTTAATTAGAAAGAAAACCGTTAATCCGCGCCCTTTAATGTAATTTTCTAAATAGCGGCGTTCTTCTAGGGTACAAGGCTGCATCGCCCTGAATACAAACAAGATAGCGTGGCAGTTGTGGATATAGTTGAGTGATAATTCATTCCGGGCTTCGGTATCGTTCAGCCCTGGACTATCAACAATTTCAATCCCTTTTTCTAAGAGAGGTAAGGGATATTCGACAACGGCATAGTCAACGTCGGGAAATGCCGAACTTTTCTCCGCTTCCAGGCGTTTGGCTTCCGTGGGATCGATGGTATAGTTTTGCTTAAAACTGGCAAAATCGAGGGATTCTGGCGGTTTATCGTCTTTAAAATAAACCGTGACTTTTTTTTGCGTTCCGTAGCGCAAAACTGTCAGCAGCGCTGTACAAGGATTCACATCGGCTGGCAATAAGTTCTCACCAATCAAGGCATTGAGGAACGTACTCTTACCTCGTTTCAAGTCTCCCAATACCAGCAGCCGAAATAAACCCTTCTGCAAATTGTCGCTGGCAATCTGGATATCTTCGCTTTCCCGTTCTAGACTCAATTTCCCAGAGGTTTCTTCAGCGTCCAATTCTGCTTGATTTAGCCGTTTGGCAATTTGACTCAGATGCGTCGCCGCTTGATGGCGCACTCTCACCACTCGCTCCAAATCCCTGAGGAAGCTGGTATTATCTGCGGTATAGCTCATAGTTTTTTCTGATTCACGCTTTGGGTGAGATGAAGGAAGGTTTGAGTGTGTAGGGGCTGGTTTGACCGATAACGTTCAGGAGAAAACCTCTAACTTTACTAAACCCGCCCCGATCAAATGCAAGAGTTAAATTCCCTGTTCCCTGTTCCCTGTTCCCTGTGACACACCGAGCGAAGTCGAGGTGTTCCCTGTTCCCTGTTTCCTAAGACTTCTTATCGCCTTCGAGGAAAATCTTATAGCCAATAAAGCCAATAACGCCGATAATCATAATCGTCGCGATCGCAGCACTCACCCGTACAACCAGAACCGCCGCCACGACAAAGGCTAAGAACTTACCAAACATCACTAGCTTTCTCCCCCACCGTTGCAGCTTTCCTTCCGGTTGCTCATGCTTAACGGTTTGGTAGAGAGGAGGTTGATTAATTTCCGCTTCCAGTTCGCGTAGTCGGAGTTCTCGCTCTCGTTGGATCAGGTCGTGTTCCCGGCGCTGAAGCTCCCGGTCTTCATTATTGGGAGAAGTCATATCAGTTCATCCTAATCTCAGATCGATCACAATAGGTTATGAAAAGGTTAAAACTTTTTAGCAATTTAGATGTTGGGGGAGTCCAGTGTATCCCAACGCCCAATTAAAAATTATGGCGTGGGTCTTATTGCTCCCCCTCTCCCCCCAAAATTAGATAAATTTTCTCTTACTTTAACCTTAGAGCCTCAGCATCTGCTAGATCCGGTTAAAAAAACTTTAGGGCAAACTCCCTACACCAGCTTCCCCAGCTTCCCCACCCTCCAGCACTATTCTTGTTGGGTTGGCTGATGTTCAGCATCAACCAGGGTTTCTTTAGATTGATCGAGCATACCCTTACCAGAAGACGTGCGCTTTTTGGCATGAGTTGACGATTCTACAGGACGGATGTCGTCATGCAGATGAATCTGAATTTTCGGTCCCGAACTAGCTAGACGGATAATCATCCCATCCACAACCGACGTCTGGGTAATGCGTTTTCCATCGATATAGGTTCCGTTAGCACCTAAGCTGATAATTCGCCAACCTGAACCATTCCGCCGAAGTTCAACATGGTGACGTGAAACAACGGCGCTGTATAAAATGACATCATTATCCGTAGACCGCCCAATCCGAATCACCGATTCCGATTTAAATGGCCAACTTTGAACAGGTACAGACTGGAGAGGATGCAGCAGGGTCAGAGTAATCACCGGTGTTACATCATTCAAAAACGTGGGTCCTTTCGACTGACTGAATACTTCTAGAGTGTCCCATGAGTCTAGAACAGTTTGTCCTTGAGGGATACCATCGATCAACCCTAACTATTTGTCAATGGTCAGGAGTCAACACGGTAAAAGATTTTTCCAGAAATATTATAGAATTTACCTGTAAATCAGGCTTTTATGATTAACCCCCCTCCGCTTCAGTACATAGGCAAGCGACTCAGGACACTTGGAACAAAAACGTTACCATGTCCCCTTTGCCTAGGCTAATGCGATCGCCTTTGCGTAAGCGATGGCGATCACCTTTCGGTAACGGCGTATGGTTGATGTATGTTCCATTGGCGCTGCCCATATCTTCAAGATAGTAGGTATCTCCCTCGACGCGAATATCTGCATGAACTCGTGAAACAATCCCAGAATTAGGAAAACCTGACACATCAATATCAGGGGGAATCTGATCGTTAGGTTTACCGATATGAATCACACTGAGATGGGAGGGGAGTTCCATTTTTGTCTGGGTTTGTAGATGCAGCAGATAAACGGACTGCACCTGCAACTGCGTTTTGGCACTACCTGGCTTTGGTGTCGCCACAGGGGGCGGGGGGGGTTCTGTTTCCGGCTCCGGTGGGGCTGGCTTTTCTTCTTCTTCTGTTTTCGTTCCGGATTGACCAACCTGGGTAACGGGTAGCTCAGGAGGGGGATCGGGTTGCGGGTCAGGTATGGGTGGTTGGGAACTCATTGAAAGAGGTTCGGGTTCAATTAGAGGGTCAGGGGGGTCTAAATCGGGTACATCGGGAACCGACACTGGAGCTGGTGTATCTGGGCTTCCCGTTGAGCCACCGGCTTTCAGGTTAAAACCACATTGACCGCAGAAGCTAGCGTCTGTTTGAACTGTTGTACCACAGTTGGGACAATTCATGGTTGCAGGTAAGGGAGTATAGCAGGCTTCGCATTGAGTCGCACCGTCTGGATTTTGGTGATTGCAGTTAGGGCAAACAATCATAAGCTATTCAAGATTCACGCATTCAAAATTACCAACAAAAGCGGTTTCACGTAGAGACGTTGCATGCAACGTTTCTACTGAGGACAAAACCGCCGAAATCCTTCGAGTCAGCATGAGCCTTCCTCCTTCATCAAAACACAGTTAACCGTTCTACCTTAATAACTTGTTACATCAGGCTCACGGGTTCTCTGTCGTGGAAAGGAGCATTAGCCTTTTACAGCTTGACCGGCTTGCTGATCTAAAAGCCACCACAATTCCCCTTGAGGCTGAATGAACCGCGCCGGATAGGTCAAGGGGTCAGCCTCAGCCGCGAAGATTTGAGCCAGCGCTGGTTGCTTGCCCGCCCCCGCCACGAGAAACATCACGCAATGGGCTTGGTTAATCAAGGGTACAGTAAAAGTGATCCGAGGTTGACCCTCTTTATTGCCCACCGTCACCCGGCGATCGCAAACCTGTAGCGCTTGGGTATGAGGAAATAAAGATGCCGTATGCGCGTCGTCACCAATGCCTAATAAGATCACATCAAATTTAGGAAACTCGTCGGCGGCTACACCAAAGAACTCCCCTAGTTGAGCGTCGTGTTTAGAGGCGTCTGCTTCCGGAGACTCTCCGTCTGTGGGAATGGGGTGAATATTCGCGGCTGGGATATCAACGTGATCCAACCAAGCCTGACGCGCCATCGCTTGATTGCTATCCGGGTGATCGGCTGGAACATAGCGTTCATCACCCCAAAAGATATGCAGTTTATCCCAGGGTAGATTCTGGCTAGCTAGGGCTTCATAGAGGGGCTTGGGTGTACCGCCCCCCGCTAAAGCCAGGGTACAGCGCCCGGAGCGTTGGATTGCCTCCTGTATCTTCGTGAGGACAACATCACGCGATCGCTCAATCAGCGCTGCCTTATCGGGCAAAACTTCGACAATTTTTTTCATCAATCTTTACCTACTGACTAAAAAGGTTACTTGGTCTAGCCGACCATTTCAGTGGATAATTTCAGTACACCGTGGGGCGATAGTTGAAATATCCATGAGTTAATATGGGCAAGTCCCTCTACATGAACCCTAATTTTCCCATACTGTATCGGTTACACTCTCTGCTAGGGTAAAAAATTCCATGGCAACCAGCTTGCCCAGTAAAGTAGAAAGTGACCCCTCACAGTAATCTGAGGCTAAGTAAGATGAAAAGTAGTACTATGTATTCTTCGTTCGCGGGTTTAGCACTTAAGATAGTCGGACTGATCATGATCCTATCGTCCCTGTTGGATTATCTGATCCTGATTATTCCCTCTCCTGGTGTTAGCCCCCTTCAGAATGAATGGCAGCTTAATTTAACCACCCAGCTTGTTGACCGGGGGGTTATCCCGATGGTGGGAATTGCCTTTTTGGTAACAGGCTCTTGGATCAGCAATAACAGTGGTGGCTCGTTACCGGAGCGAAAATCGTCAATCACTGACTTGAGATTCTGGGCATTTTTACTCTCCAGCCTATTGGGTTTACTCTTCCTGTTGCTTGTCCCCTTGCACTTTAACAATGTCCGCATCCAAAGCAATCAAGCGATAGAACAGATTACTCAGCAAGCCCAGCAAGCTGAAACCCAACTGGAAACGCAAGTTCAGCAAATTGATACTCTGCTTCAAGATCCACAACAGCTAGAACGACTAGACCAAGCCATTGAAAGCGGTCAAGCTCAAGGAGAGCAACTCCAGCGACTCCAGGCACTCCGAGAACAATTGATAGCTCTTGGAGACGATCCCGACGCGATCGCGCAAAGAACTGAGCAAGCTCAGACTCAAATCCGCAGTCGTAGACAAGAACTTGAGCAACGCGCCCGAACTGAGGCATTAAAAAGAGGTATCCGCATCGGTTTAAGCAGCCTACTGTTAGCCATTGGCTACAGCATCATTGGCTGGATGGGATTGCGGAACTTGAGCAGTTAATCGGCAAGTCATTGCTATGCGAGCAACAGGCAAAAAGGTTTGATAACAGTCTCTAAATTGTCAGTTGATAGAGATTCACGATTCAATAGAAAATACACACAAGCGTCCTAATCACCCATTCCGAGATAACAAATAACCTCTATTCGAGCCAGTTGCCAACTGCTGTAGGTAATCCCCAGTTCTGCTTTTATGTGCCATCGGTTACGATTGGCATTGAGGCGGATTGGGGTTCTCAATTTCAGCAAACCGCTTTAGCTAGACTCATTTTTTTATAACCTTTGACATGTTCTCGATTTATATCCTCACCTACAACGAAGAACGAGATATTGAAGCGTGCATCAACTCAGCGCGGCTCTCGGATGACATCATTGTGGTGGATTCGTGTAGTAGCGATCGCACGGTAGAATTTGCCCAACGTTATCCTGTGCGAGTTGTATCTCATCCCTTTGAAAGTCATGGGCGTCAGCGTACTTGGATGCTGGAAAACCTCCCGACTAAGTATGAATGGGCTTACATCCTAGAAGCCGATGAACGGATGACCCCAGCCCTATTTGCTGAATGCCTAGAGGCGATAAAGGACAACCAGTACGTGGGATATTATGTCGCCGAACGGGTGATGTTCATGAATCAATGGATTCGTCACTGTACTCAGTATCCCCGTTACCAACTCCGTTTACTGCAAAAAGGTCAAGTCTGGTTTACTGATTATGGTCATACTGAACGGGAAGTCTGTAATGGATCTATAGGGTTCTTGAAAGAAACCTACCCGCACTATACCTGTAGTAAAGGGTTTAGCCGCTGGATTGAAAAACACAACCGCTACTCCACCGATGAAGCCCGGGAAACCTTACGCCAGCTAGAACAAGGCACCGTCAACTGGGGAGCGTTGCTGCTGGGGCGATCGGAAGTAGAACGGCGTCATGCCCTTAAAGATCTGTCGTTACGCTTGCCCTTTCGTCCATTACTCCGTTTTCTCTATATGTACATTTTCCTCGGAGGCTTCTTGGATGGACGCGCTGGCTTTACTTGGTGTACCTTACAGGCATTTTATGAATATCTAATTACCCTCAAGGTTTGGGAACTTAAGGAGCAACAACTGCCCACCATTGAGGCAACCGATTCCCAACTCTCTTTCTAAAGACCAACAGCTAAAGAGGTATTAGCCTATTCTGTATTGCTCCACCTCACATCAGCTCTTGAGTCTTTCTCTGATAAACTGTAAGGTGTGATACAAGTTTTTTAAGATAGTTAAATCCCTAGCAATGCCCGAGGAATGTTGGATGGGCTTTGATCCGAGACATTCTATAGCCTTGTCATCTAAAACAAGAATCCGTTTGCAAGAGTTGTAAAAAAATGGAATATTTCATCAGAAATCCGAGTGATTCGGCATCCTCCGTTACCCTAGAGTCAGCCAGGAAACAGAGGCGACGTGAAAAATCCCTCCGGAAACCCCCTTGGACAAGCTTAAATAGAGATATCAATACTTGCAACAATTCTTAACAAGCTTTACAACTAGAGATAGAACCCTCGACCAGAAGTACTGCTTCATTGGAGCAGCAAAAGGGGGTTGAGCAAGAGTTCATCCCCATCAACGGCTGGGAAAGCTGGCGGTGATTGCCGTGATCAGGTCAAGGTTTCAACAGCTTATACCAGTATTGGGGGAGCAATGACAGACATTTAAGAGCCATTGTAAGGAGAGTCAGTACTCTGTGATCCAACGCTTCAAGCAGGACTTAAAAAACGACCTAATCGCCGGTCTCCTGGTAGTGATTCCCCTCGCTACCACAATCTGGCTGACGATTACCATCGCCAATTGGGTGATCAATTTTCTCACCCGTATCCCTAAGCAACTCAACCCCTATAATAACCTCCACCCCATTTTGGTCAATCTCTTGAATTTACTGGTCGGGCTAACGGTGCCCCTCCTGTGCATTCTACTGATTGGCTTAATGGCACGTAATATTGTCGGGCGGTGGTTGCTGGATTTAGGAGAACGAGTGTTGCAGGCAATTCCCCTGGCTGGATCAGTCTATAAAACACTCAAACAGTTATTGGAAACCTTGCTTAAGGATTCCAGCAGTAAATTTCGGCGGGTGATTTTGGTAGAGTATCCGCGTCAGGGAATGTGGGCGATCGCCTTCGTCACGGGGACAGCAACGGGTGAAATTCAAGGCAAACTCAACGACACCATGTTGAATATTTTTATCCCCACCACTCCGAATCCGACCACCGGATGGTATGCTATTGTGCCGGAAACGGAAGTGATTAATCTTTCCATGTCCATCGAAGATGCCTTTAAGGTATTAATCTCTGGTGGAATTGTTGGACCGAGTGAATCCATGGGTGTACCCCTCCAGATGCCATACGGCAAGACGAAGCGAGAGCAACCTCTATCCGATATGCTGCAACAGCAGATGTTACCCACGGAAGAAAGTTCCTAGTAATTAGGGATTGGGGAAGAGGGTTATTGATGTACATAGCTAGCTTCTTTTCGGGAGCTAGTAAAACAAAGGACAAAGGACAAAGGACAAAACCATGCAACCCCGCAGAATTGCTCGTGAACTGGCACTTTTAGGTCTCTCTCAGATGTCTCGTGAACCGGAACAGCTTGATGAAAAACAACTGAGCCAGATGGTATTAGTCGCCGTGAGGACTCTAACCGATGAAATTAACGAAGCCTTAGAAACAGCCTCAGCCGAACTCAAACGCGGGAGCGATCGCCTCCTCGGTAGTGAAACCCGTGCGATCGACGTGCGAAGTTCCAAAACGATGGTTGCTGAAGCCATTGAACTGACTCAGAAGGCGATTAACCGTATCGGTGTCGCGGTAGAAATCCCGGAAATGATTCAGCTTGCGAATCAAGCCGACGTGCGGGCTTATGCGATAGAAATTCTCCAGGCGATTCGTCGTAGGCAAGTCGAAATTGACGAAATACTGGTTAAATCACTTAAAGATTGGCAAATCAATCGCTTACCCCGCATTGACCGCGATATTTTGCGAATAGCGGTGGCAGAAATGGCATTTTTAGGGATTCCTGATCGGGTGGCTATTAACGAAGCCATAGAACTGGCTAAACGCTACAGCGATCAAGAAGGGCATCGATTTGTGAATGGCGTGTTGCGGCGCGTCACTACCTGCATAAATGAGTCAGAGTCTCCAGCTCTAGAAAAATTAATATAAGTAAGTCGGTTAGCCCAGGTGAACGAGGATCGTCATTCGTCCTTTGTCCTTTGTCATACTCGCTTCCCTTGAAAGCAAGCTCA
Organism: Coleofasciculus sp. E2-BRE-01; assembly: GCF_040221695.1. Taxonomy (NCBI): domain Bacteria; kingdom Bacillati; phylum Cyanobacteriota; class Cyanophyceae; order Coleofasciculales; family Coleofasciculaceae; genus Coleofasciculus; species Coleofasciculus sp. E2-BRE-01. Next base: position 13,136 of record NZ_JAVKEA010000177.1, read on the forward strand.
AAACTGACAACTCACAACTATCTCTAATTAGGTGCAATGGTATTTAATTGGTTCCGCCGCCAAGTTGGTAAAAGTGCAGCCTCTTCCGAGGAGAAAGAAGAGAAGCAAGAACAGCAGTCAGCCACTCCCCCGGTTGAATCGCCGAAATCGGAGAGTGAGTCTGCTACTCAGGAGCAATCATCAACAGTTGCTGACGATTATCTGAGTTGGGCAAAAGCGGCTTATACAAACCTGCAAAAGCAGGAGTCAGCGCCCTCAGAAGCTGAAACTGAAGCGCCGGAGGTACAACCTGACACGGCTGAATCTGCCCAGGCTGAACTAACAGAGAGTACAGAAGCCACAGAAACTGCCCCGGAAACGGTGGAAGCAGAGGAAGCGGAGGAAGCTGGGGAAGCGGAGGAAGCAGAGGAAGCAGAGGAAGCGGAGGAAGCAGAGGAAGCAGAGGAAGCTGGGGAAGCAGAGGAAGCAGAGGAAGCAGAGGAAGCTGGGGAAGCAGAGGCAGAAGACATTAGGGTTGAAGCGAGTAGTACCGCCCCCTCCCCAGAATCTCCTGGGGTAACTGAGGCGGAAACCGACACCGAACCAGTAGAACCTGAAGAAACGGAGACTCCAACGGCTTCAGATACTATAGCCGACGTGGAAACTGACACAGAGGAACCTGAACCTGGGGCGGCTGAAGAATCAGCAACTGTGCCAATTTGGGCAAGGAAATCCGAACGGGAAGAACGACTTAAACGGCTTGAAGCAACGGCAATTGAGACGCCAGAACCAGAATCTGTCGCGCCACCCACAACCCAACCCGAAGCCGAGGCGGATGTCGCCTTGGATGAAGAATTTTTGTGGTCAGCCAAAGTCTTAGCCGATCAAGGGCGTACCCCTGAGGATGTCTCCGCTGAGGAAATTAGCTGGCTCAAACAGCTTCGTTCTGGATTGGGCAAAACTCGTCGTGGCTTAGTCAATCAACTCAAGTCTATTGTCGGTCAGGGTCCGTTGAACCAAGACGCCGTGATGGAAATTGAGGCGTTGCTGTTGCAAGCGGATGTGGGTATCGAGGCAACGGATTACATTATTGAAACCCTGCAAGCTAGAATGCGCCAGGAAGTATTGCCTCCTGAACAGGCGATCGCGTATTTGAAACAAATTCTCCGGGATTTACTGGATAAACCCTGTCGCGAGTCTTACGGTTCCACTTTTTTCCCGGAAAAAGACACCCTGAATATCTGGTTGATGACGGGGGTGAATGGTGCGGGAAAAACCACCACGATTGGCAAACTGGCTCACTTAGCCAATAAATCGGATTACAAGTGTTTGATTGGTGCTGCCGATACCTTCCGGGCGGCGGCGGTGGAACAGGTGAAGATTTGGGGAGAACGCAGTAGCACAGAGGTGATTGCTAATCCGGGCAAGAATACTGATCCAGCCGCTGTGGTATTTGATTCAATCACAGCGGCTAAATCCCGAAATACGGAATTGCTTTTGGTAGACACCGCAGGGCGTTTGCAAAATAAGAAAAATCTGATGGAAGAATTGGCGAAAATTCGCCGGATTATTGACAAAAAAGCACCTGAGGCGAAGGTAGAATCGTTGCTGGTATTGGATGCTACCCTCGGTCAAAATGGTTTGCGTCAAGCTGAGGTGTTCTCGGAAGCGGCAAAATTGAGTGGTGTGGTGTTGACTAAGTTGGATGGTACGGCTAAAGGCGGTGTGGCTTTGGCGATCGTGCAGCAATTGGGATTGCCGATTCGGTTTATCGGTGCTGGGGAAGGGATTGAAGATTTACGTCCGTTCTCAAGTTATGAGTTTGTGGAAGCGTTATTGAGTGGATGATGTACCCCAAAGGACAAAGGACAAAGGACAAATGACAAATGACAAAGGACAAATGACAAAGGACAAAGGACAAAGGACAAATGACAAATGACAAATGACAAATGACAAAGGACAAATGACAAATGACAAATGACAAATGACAGAAAAATGAGAAAAATATGTAGTGATGTAACAATAACCGGATCAGATTAAGAAGTATTGCAATAACTTGAACCCGTTGCTATGGTATGCATTGTCCATTTAGCGAATGCTTGTGGGAACTATGAATATCATGCTAAACATTGGCGACTATGCCCATCATCGTTCAACTGGGAACGTGGGTAAAGTTGTAGCTTATGGGCATCAAATCGTAGATGGTGTGTATTTACCCACTCTCAACGTTGAAGTACAGGTAGTGAATGAGAGTGGGAAGAAGAAACGAATATTTATTGAAGACGTGTTTCAGGAATGGATGCAGGTGGAGCAAGGCGTTCATCCAGGGAAGCCGACTGAGACGGATTTAGCGATCGCGTAACGTTGAAAGGAGGCGGGGTGAGGCGTCCTGATTTCTCAACCTCGAAGGATTTTCCGCTACTCACCCGACACCTGACACCCCGCACCCGGTCACCCCACACCCGGTCTAGTGATATCAATCGTAATTGTGCCGCCAAAGTCAGGGATAGGAGCAGCAGGTTTACTCAGCCGCACTTGTACTCGCTCGACTCTATCGAGCTTTAACAGAGCATCTGCGATCGCGCTAGCTAATTTTTCCACTAAGGAAACCTTAGAGTTGGCGATCAGTTGCTTAACCGTGTCAATGGCTTGGCGGTAATCCAGAGTGTCTTTAATGTCGTCACTCTCACCAGCGGGAGCTAAATCTAGCCATAACGTCAGATCCACTTCAAACCATTGTCCAAGTACCCGCTCTTCTGGCAGATAACCCGTATAGCCGTAAGACCGAATTTTATTGACCTGTATGCAATCCATTGACAATACCAACTAAACAACTAATACCCAATCTATTTCCCCATCCCGCTTCCCCACACCCCACACCCCACACCCCATACCCCACACCCTGCCTACCTTTGACGCGAGCTTGTCACCCCTTCAGGTTGACACCAATGCGCCATCCCCTCATCCCATATAAGCATTCTCTCTATGCTTTCTATTGAAAATCCAAATGCAAAGAATGGAGCATCGTCAGTTAATCTAATTGAAGAAATATTAGGAAGCGTTACAAAGCTTAACTCTTCGCGGAAATTATGAGATAGTGTTCCAAAGACTTGACGCTTTCTGAGTACCCTGTCGTTCTCTCACTCCTCCGAGCTTAATGCAAATCGCTAATCGTATACATTTTAGAAACCTGCAAGGTGACATATTTGGGGGGATCACCGCTGCGATTATCGCCCTCCCCATGGCACTGGCTTTCGGTGTTGCCTCTGGTGCTGGCGCTGTAGCTGGTCTTTGGGGTGCTGTTTTAGTTGGCTTCTTTGCTGCCCTGTTTGGTGGTACACCCACTCTCATTTCTGAACCCACAGGTCCAATGACCGTGGTCATGACTGCTGTTATCGCTAACCTGACGGCGACGGCGGGTACAGAAAAGGGTATGGCTATGGCATTTACCGTAGTCATGATGGCAGGGGTATTCCAGATTATTCTGGGTACATTGCGGTTGGGTCGATACGTTACCCTGATGCCCTATACCGTAGTATCTGGATTTATGTCTGGGATTGGATTTATCCTGGTCATCCTGCAACTTGCACCATTTCTAGGACAGGAGAGTTCTAAGGGTGGCATCTTGGGTACCATTCAAAACATCCCTGACCTGATTGAGAATATCAATCCCGGTGAAACGGCTCTGGCGGTTTTAACGGTTGCAATTCTAGTAATACAACCATTCTTATTGCAATCTGCGCCGTCTAATATTAAGAAGTTTTTCCCACCGCCCCAGTTAATAGCGATGGTGATCGGAACAGTAGTGGCGTTGGTACTGTTCCCTCAGATGGAAATGATCCGTCGCATTGGTGAGATCCCTCAAGCTTTACCGACTTTACAGGTTCCAACTTTTAGTGCGGCAGAATTCCAAACCATGCTCATCAATGCCTTGGTTTTGGGGATGCTCGGTTGTATTGATGCTCTACTCACCTCCGTTGTTGCCGATAGCTTAACTCGCACTCAGCATGACTCGAACAAAGAATTAATTGGTCAAGGTTTAGGGAACTTGGCATCTGGTTTATGTGGCGGTATTGCAGGTGCGGGTGCAACCATGGGAACCGTGGTTAATATCCAAACTGGTGCAAGAACGGCTCTATCTGGTTTAACTCGTGCCTTTATCTTGCTGGTCGTCATTTTAGGAGCTGCCAGTCTAACAGCTTGGATTCCGATGGCAGTTCTGGCAGGAATTGCCCTCAAGGTTGGTATAGATATTATTGACTGGGGTTTCCTGAAGCGAGCGCATCAGGTTTCAATTAAGGGCGCCATGATTATGTATGGCGTGATCATCCTGACTGTATTTGTGGACTTGATTGTCGCTGTTGGCGTTGGTGTATTCGTTGCTAATCTCTTGACCATTGAACGTCTCTCCAAACTTCAAGCCAATGATGTTAAGACGATTACGGATGCCGATGATGCTATCCAGATGACTGATGAAGAGAAAGAACTGATTGATCAAACTGATGGTCGCATCCTATTGTTCCACCTAAGTGGACCGATGATCTTTGGGGTATCCAAGGCAATATCCCGTCAGCAAAATGCGATGGCAGATCATGATGTCCTGATTGTAGACTTAAGTGATGTTCCACACTTGGGTGTTACCTCTTCGTTGGCGATTGAAAATTCCATCCAAGAAGCCATTGATAAAGGTCGTCAAGTCTTCATTGTTGGTGCTACGGGTCAGATTAAGCGACGCCTGCAAAAACTTGGGGTTCTCTCACTCTTACCGGCGAATCATTTGCATGTTGATCGGACAGAAGCCTTGCGGCAAGCCGTTGCTGTGGTCAAGGGATATGAACTCCCAGCAAATGGTACATTGTCTACTGCCTATCCCACTCAATCCGATGATGTTGCCATCAGCAACTAGCAGGTTCTAATCAGGCTTGTTATCTATGATTGATATCTAACCCTCCTGTCTCCGGGGTATTTTTTTTTCGTTTAGGGTTTGTCAGATCTCCGATTCCTTCAAGAAATCGGAAATCTATAGCACTACGCATTGAGGTTAGGACAATAAAATTAGGTGAAAAGGCAATAGGGAATAGGCAATAGGCAACAGGGTAATGTCCTAACCTATGCCCGTAATGCTATAGTATCCAATCTGGATGATAAGAAAGGATTGGGATAATTATTAAAAATATTAAATCTGTAAATTTTCTTAAATTTGCCACAAAGACTTATAATTATAGTACAACTTAAACTTAGTAAAATAAGGTTTGTTTTTGCCAATTAACCAGATGCAAACCTTTGTCTAGACCGATAAGGATAGGTCTGTGCCAAAAAACCGAGCCAGATGATCTGACAATAAATTGATCACGTTAGGGTTGTGCGATAGGTATTCCTTTTATCTCAGCGCACTCTATGGAGGGGCTAAATATATTTGAGTGTCACTCAACCTCAAAGGTAACTCATCAATCAATCTCACAGACTTGAAAATAAACAATAGATGCAGACCATGATTTTTTCCGACCTGATACAACCCATTCCCATATTAGCAACAGCACCAGAAAATGGGTCAATTGTACTCGCTGGTGTGTTGCTCAGTTTAGTTATCATTTATATTGCCAGTAAACTGGGGGGAGAGTTATCCAAGGCAGTTGATTTACCGCCAGTTTTAGGTGAATTAGTCGGCGGTGTTGTTGTGGGTGCTTCAGCATTGCATTTGCTTGTTTTCCCCGAAAGTGGTGCAGTTGCGGCTGATTCGCTACTAATGAAGCTGCTGCAATGGATTGGTGATTTAAGCCCAGAGGCTGTTGTCAATGTCTTTGAAACCCAGAGTGAAGTCGTCTCGGTTTTAGCTGAAATCGGGGTAATCATCCTCTTATTTGAGATTGGCTTAGAATCGGATCTACGGGATCTCAAAGAAGTCGGTTATCAAGCGGCAATTGTGGCGGTGGTGGGTGTCGTCGCCCCCTTTGCAGCGGGTACAGCCGGGTTAATGTTTTTCTTTAATGTTGCCGCGATTCCGGCAATTTTTGCAGGTGCAGCGTTAACCGCCACCAGTATTGGGATTACGTCTAAAGTTCTCTCGGAATTAGGGCGTCTCAAATCAAAAGAAGGTCAAATTATTGTCGGGGCGGCGGTTATTGATGATGTTTTGGGTATCATCGTCTTAGCCGTGGTTGCTAGTCTGGCTAAAACAGGTGAGGTTGATGTTTTCAACGTTATCTATCTGATTATTAGTGCGACTGTTTTCCTTCTCGGTTCTATTTTCCTGGGTAAGTTTTTCAACCGATCCTTTGTGGCGATTGCGGATAAGTTACAAACGCGAGGACAATTGGTTATTCCGGCGTTTACCTTTGCGTTTTTAATGGCGTTCTTAGCGAATGTAATCCAATTAGAAGCGATTTTAGGGGCATTTGCAGCCGGATTGGTTCTGGATGAAACGGATAAGCGCAAAGAACTGGATAAGCAAGTTGTTCCCATTGCCGATATTTTAGTCCCCATTTTCTTTGTGGCTGTGGGTGCGAAAGCGGATTTAGGCGTTCTCAATCCTGCGGTTCCGGCAAATAGGGAAGGATTAGTGATTGCTGTTTTCTTAATTGGGGTGGCGATTATCGGGAAATTGGTTACAGGTTGGACATTTATTGGTCAACCTCAAATTAACCGCTTGGCGATTGGGGTTGGTATGATTCCTCGTGGTGAAGTGGGATTGGTGTTTGCGGGAATTGGTTCAGCCAGCGGGGTTTTGAGTAAGCCTTTAGAAGCGGCGATTATCATTATGGTGATTCTGACGACATTCTTAGCGCCACCTTTCTTGCGAGTAGCGTTTAAAGGTTCCCCGGAACCTGCGGAAGTTGAAGAGTCTAAAGAAGCTCTGGAACAAGCAGATTTGTTTGGATAGAGAACTGTAGGGGCACGGCAGTAGATAAACAATGGTGCGTTACGCTTTGCTAACGCACCCTACTGTTGTGGCACACCTTATTTGATGAATTAGAATTACGCCCGGAAACTGTAGGGGCGCAAAGACTTGCGCCCGATTCAATGGTCAAATCTATTCCACAATTTTAGCTGTGTCAGTCCACTCCGGCTATAGAAAACGGGTTTACTGATTCCCAATTTCAGCTAACACTTGATGTAACGCCCCACGATGCCTCCAGCCAACGAATCCGCTGTAAAGACATTCCCCTTCGGGATTAGCAACAAAAATATGGTCAACGTGTAACGGACTTGTCCAGATGCGAATCGTGAATCCGTTAGCTAAAGTGATGTAGGGTTGACTACGGGGAAAGTCTCGCGGATGAGCATCGGTCATTCCAGGTATTGACTGCAAGCGTTCAATTAACTGAGCGGTAAAATCTAGGGGGTAAGGGTTAGTTATTGTCGGATTTGCCCAAAATTCCCGGATAATTCCAATGACAGTAGGATGATTTTTGAGTTGGGCATGGGCTAAATTGGGGATACTTACAAACTTGGCACCGGAAAACTTGGTTGATTCAACAATAATTGTGCCGTCGCTACCCCTATCTCTATCGCCAGCAATGACTAATGTAGGAATCTTTTTGGCGATGGATTGTGCAATCTGGCGGCGATTGATACCTAGCGCACCAGCCATACCGATACCAACACTAAAGGGGTCTATTAGTCGGGCTAAATCTGCCCCGCCAATGGGGGATGCAACCAGTACAAATGATTCTATCTGATACCACCATTCGGGATGTTGATTGAGAATTTCTAGCCAAATTAAACCGCCCATGGAATGACCGATAATTCGGATTGGGGTATCAGGATATTGGGTAATGGTTTCAGTGGCGACTCTTTCTACGTGTTGAATTAATGGTTCAATACGCCACCAGGTTTTCAACCAACCCAGATTAGGTGTAACCAAGTGAGACTGGGGAGTGGCTAAGTTTTTCGCTAGGGCTGCGATCGCGTGATGGGTATCCGCCCAGCCATGTTGGGCAAATATAATAAAGTCTGGGGTTTGGTTCATGGGCTTCAATCTGTCAAGAAGGAATCAGGAATAAAATGAAGTTGACGAATTAAAACAGCGCTTACCACAACTCTTGATGGTCTGGAAGCGCCAAGCAGCAGAGGGAATGTTGAGTCATGGCTTATAGCGATTTTAAAACCATCAATCAAGTTAAAGCTACGTTCGATCTTACTATTAATCTGATTAATCTGTTTTCTCAAAGCGAACAAGTCGAACCAAGCGAATACCTTAAAATGACCCTGAAGCGTAACTTAAAAGTCGCTTTTGATAACGATACTGAAAAAGCTCGTTCAGAGTTAATTATTGCACCGTTGTTGATAGAAATAAGAGAGATATTTAAGGGTCAAGTTAGCTTATTTTCTGGTCGAGATTTTAATGTTGATGCCACCCAAGGACTCAATGGCTTTTGTGATTATATTTTGAGTGCCTCACCGTTTACATTAGAAATCGAGTCTCCAGTGGTGACAATTGTCGAAGCCAAAAATGAGAGTACTAAGCTGTCATGCATTTAAATTGGGTATTAGTAGCGAGCAAGATGCTCGCACTACAAAGATTTCCCCATTATTGATATTAAGGTTTAAATGCCGAACAGCTTAATGTCGGTTTAGGACAGTGTATTGCCGAGATGGTAGCCGCACAGCGGTTTAATCAAGCCAGAGACCGAATGATTGAAAGCATCTATGGTGCTGTAACCACGGGTCGTGTCTGGCGCTTTCTCCAACTTGCGGATCAAACTGTCGCGATCGATAACGAGGAGTTGGTCATCGAGGATGCCGACGATATAAATATTGCTAAAATTTTAGCCATTTTAAGCCAGCCCATTAAAACCTTGAATCTTGATTAACGTTCATTCTATCAGCTGAACGCCTGTCTGATAACTTGCCATAAAATACTAGGTTTAAAAAATATTGTGGTAGGTTTGATCAGATGAATTACCTCAATGAAACTTTGGTAAACTTCAGCTCTTTCACTGGCAACGAGAATCACCTTATCGATATACTGCTGTAGAAATCGAGTTATTATATTCGGTTTATCTCCTGCTGTGGTAGACCACCGCAAATCGTCAGCCGTTGCCATTAACCAAGGTGTTTGGTTGACTAGAGCGAGCTTTTTTTGAAAATGCTTTCCCAGATCTTTTAGATCGGGATTCGAGCGATGTTGAGTGTATTGCTTAAAACATTGGTCTAAAACTAAGGCAGCTAAACTTGCAACAGTCATCCCTTGACCATAAACAGGATTGAAGGTGCAAACGGCATCACCGACCACCACAAAGTTGTTGGGAAAGTGGGATAATCGTTCATAGTGACGCAGGCGGTTTTCTGTGCGTCGGTAGCCATAGATAGGAGAAATCGGCTGAGCGTTTTTAATTGCCTCATAAACGGATGGATCGCTGAGACTTTGAGCAAAGTCCAGAAACCCCGCTTCATCAGTGGGAGGATAGTCTCTACCTACACCAATGAGACAAACTATCCAGCGATCGCCCTCCACTCGATAGAGTACACCGCCCCTTGACTGATGGGGAGCCTGAGGCATTAAATACAATACATGATAATCTAACGGTTCATTGCCCAAGGATTGATACCAGCGACTCGCATACCCTAGAAAGGCATTGACGATAGTTTCCTGGGGGGCTTCATAGCCTACATTTTTTAACCACTGGGGCGTTTGAGAATTTCGTCCACTAGCATCTACGACAAACTGGGCAGATAATTGAGTGTCTGTACCGTTAGAATTTCGCAGTTTCACACCTTCAACAGTGGTACGGTTAGGATTGAGTAATAAACCTGTCACTGTAGTCGCTTCTTTAAAGTCCAGATTCCTGTAAGCCGCCAAACGTTTACGGATCAAGAATTCGAGCAAATTCCGGCTACACGCCTGAGTTTTTAGGTGAGACGGAAAACGGGGAGACCAACCACCCGGTAATAACCACTGAAAATCTGCCGTCCAGTTGAGAGTAGAGACATCCAAGCCAGCCAGTTCTTCTTCCAATCCAGGAAATAACTGATTCAAGATGCGATATCCCTGAGTTAACAGGACATGAAGCTGATGGGATTGGGGAACTCCTGCACGAGATTCAGGTTGTTCGGGAACGCGATCGCGTTCAATAATCGTCACCTGATCAAAATGATCGGCTAGCACCCGTGCGGTTAACAGTCCGGCTATACTACCACCGATAACAATTACCTTTTGTGGGGTTTTAACAGGGGTTTCTTGGACGTTGGCTGTGATTTCCACGAGTGTCTAAATTAGATTGGGCGATGAAAAAAACGATCAGTTGTCAATGATAACTGGATTTTGCCAAAAGTCGCGAATCACTTCCGCTACAGCCGGATGATTTTTTAGCGTGGGATGGGATAATGTGGGTAGATAAAAGAAATTTGCACCGGGAACCTTCGTTTCTTCTAGAGTCACTGCACCGTCCGTTCCGCCACCAATATCGCCCGCAATCACTAACGTGGGAATCACTTTAGCAATGGATTCCGCCATCTGGCGGCGATTGTTCAACAAAGCCCCGGCTATCCCCACACCCATTCCCAAAAAGGTAAAATTTCGGGCTAAATCCACCCCACCGATAGGTGAAGCCACGAGAACCAACGACTCCACCTGAGTCAACCATTCAGGATGTTGGTTGAGAAGTTCTACCCAGATTAATCCGCCCAGGGAATAACCAATAATCCGGATCGGGGTTTGGGGATACTGGGCAATTGTTTCCGTAGCAATTCCCTCCACCTGCTTGATTAACGGCTTAATCCGCCACCAGGTTTTCCACCAACCCAGATTGGGGGTAATCACCAGCGTCTGGGGAGTCGCCAGAGTTTGCGCCATCACTGTGATCGCGGCTTCTGTATCTGCCCAGCCGTGTTGGGCAAATAGAATGTAATCTGGGGTTTCTTGCATCGTGATGGAGGGAGATGGGGTGATGGGGAGGTTTGGATAGATATTAAGTTACAGTTGTTAGCCCTGTTCCCTGTTCCCTGACAAATGACAACTTATCCACTGAGTTTAGCTTTCACCATAGCTTGAATCTTGCGACCTTCAGCACGCCCTTTTAACTTATCCATGGCGGGTCCCATGACTTTCCCCATGTCTTTCATCAAACTTGCACCAGTTTGGGTAATAATTTCATCCAGTATCGCTTCAATTTCCTGATCCGATAGTGGGGCGGGGAGATAGTTTTCAAGTATGGCTAACTCTTTGGCTTCTTGTTCCGCCAAGTCTTCCCGTCCAGCGTTACGATACTGTTCCATTGAATCCCGACGCTGTTTGGCAAGTTGGGCTAAGAGTTCAAGTTCCTGAGTTTCGGTGAGTGTCTCTTGTCCTTGAGGGCGCAAGCTGACCTCTTTTTCTAGGATCAGCTTTTTGATACTGCGGACAGTTTCCAGCCAAACTTTATCTTTCGCCTTCATCGCGACTTTGATATCTTCAGAGATGCGGTCTTTGAGGCTCATTATGTTGATTGAGGAAACAACTGATTAAATTATAGAATAACTTATTTGCGGCTGCTTTATTAAAAAATGACACCGAATACACCGACTATACCAGTGTTTGGGTACGAGATAATCTCTATATTGCTCACGCTCATTATGTTATGGGAGAGGTTAAAATTGCTCTGGAAACGGTTAATGCCCTGATCAGCTATTTTAAAAAGTATCAATGGCGTTTTATCAAGATTATTGAGGGCGAAGCTGACCCCTAGAATGTGATGGAGCGACTGTTCCCAGTGATGCCACCCCATTACTTTGGACACAAGCAAATTTAGCTGTGGCGCTGAACATGATGGAGACGAGTTTATCAGTCGGTATGAAAAATTAAAGTTAACGGTTGAGATTAGGGAACAGGGAACACCTCGGCTGCGCTCGGTGTGTAACAGGGAACAGTAAGAGGGTCAGGGAAATTTACAAAAATTTATACAGTACCGTTTTCTTTTTTCCGCCTACTTACTATTGATTAATTGAATCGTTTATTTTAATCAATATCTTCATCTTGTTCCCTCTGCCACTGGGTTAACACGTCACCCGGATTAAACCCACGATACTGAAGATAATTCCATAGCTTCCGCTTGGTTTTCGGATCAATATCATGAAAATCAGTAATTTTATACTTTCGCACAACCTTAGCTTTTAAACCATCCAGTTGTCCCCCTTCTTCCTCGTCCTCGGTTTGAGACTGCCAGATTTGTTCAAAGAACTCCGAATCAATTCCCTTATCTCGGCATTTACGTTTAATGACTATTTTGCCATATTTGCCTCGATAGGATGTGATCATACTTTCTACAAAACGAGTATCCGATTGATAATTGAGGCGTTGCAGCTTCTCAATAGATTCAGTAATATCCTGGGCATCAAAGCCTTTAGTTTGGGCTTTTTGCGTGAGTTCAAAGACACTATATTCTCGACGAGCTAAAAGTTTACAGAAATAGTCAATACAATTCATTGATTGTCAGGATTAAATGGGTGGACACAATTAAAGTTAACGGTAGTAATCATCATTTGCCATTTGTCACCAAACCCTCTTTTGTAGTACATTTGTTCGGGAGAAGACTTCTGTTAAACAAATCAGTTGAGTATCCGCATTAAAAACGGGGGTGATCGAAATGTCGAAATAGGTTGTATCATTAGCCGTTTTCCAGCCTACATTTTCCAGCCTGACAGGATTGCGATCGCGATTCACTTTTTCAAAAGATTGGCATAAACCCGGAAGCTGCCAAAGTTGGAGACTTTGCAGGGAACTCCCCAGATCGTTGAGGGTTAAGCCAAATAGAGTATTTGCCTTTGCATTCGCCAGGATTAAGCAACGGTTGCTGTCTATGGCTAGCTGGGCGACGGGACTTGTCTCAAAGGCTGTTTGCCAGATGCGGATATCGGTAGCTGGAGAATCGATGGCTGGCTTTTTGCGCGATCGCGAACAGAGTTGCAAGTGTTCCTCTAAATCCAGTTTTAGCCCTTTCTGATAAACCTGATGCTTGAAGTTAACGGGTGTGAAAATTGGTCTGGGAGTCATTACCATCTCTGCCTTACCCAAGAAGAGAAAGCCGTTATTTTTGAGTCCAAAATGAAAGCGAATCAGAATGGTTATTTGAATGTCCGATTTGAAGTACATTAGAGCATTGCGACACACCAGCAAATCGATTTTAGACATGGGAGCATGCTTTACCAGGTTGTGATCAGCGAAGATGATCCGGCGGCGAAGTTGTCGATGAAAGATATAACCGCCTTGTTCGGTTTGCTCAAAGTATTTCTCCAGCAGATCGGCAGGAATTGCGCTGACGTCTCTCAGTTTATACGTGGCGTTTCGGGCTTGAGAGAGGGCATCCTTATCCCAATCGGTGGCGATAAATTGAAGGCGCTGTAAACAGGATTCGATGCCCAACGCTTCCGCAAATAGGATAACGACGCTATAGACTTCCTGCCCAGAGGCACAGGCGGCACTCCACACTCGAATCGGTTCATCGGGCTGTTTGCTGGCGATGATTGCGGGGATAATGTCGTTGGCTAGGTACTCCCAGGAGGCGCGATCGCGAAAAAAGCTGGTCAGGTTAATTAAGACCGTGTTTAATAGAGGGATATATTCCTGCGAATGGCGCTGCAAATAGTGCAAGTAGTCCAGATAACTATCAATTTTTAACTCCCGCATCCGGACACGGAATCGGCGCTCTAAGCTAGGACGTTTGTAGCCAGTCAAGTCGCAGCCACTGCTGTACTTGAGATACTCTAATAATGTTTCCATTTCCCACTCTGCTGCGGGCATAAGCTGCCCCTCACTGACCAATAAACTGGAGTATTTTGCCTCCGTTGAGGCTTGCCAAACAAGATTTACCGATGGCGCTACTCAAGAATGTCCGATAACCTTCACTAGATTTGAGTCTAGCGATATCTCCAGTTTTGTTCAAGATATATATGTACTTAGGCTCTGCTGCAGGGAGTTTTGTGGTGAAAGAAGGGAACAGTAAACAGTGAACAGTAAACAGTGAACAGTAAACAGTAAACAGTAAACAGGGTAATAGGCTATAGAAATTTTGTCTCCCATCTTCCCCAGCTCCCCCAGCTCCCCCAGCTCCTGATAACTGCTCACTCCCCCAGCTTCCTACCCTGGAAGGATGAATCATTCGCCTACCCCCTGTCAGGATAGTCCTGTAGATTGATAGCTGTCAGCGAACCCGAAAATTATAAACTATCGCCGCCGGAACGGCATCAAGCTACTGCTAAACCGTTAATTCGGTGTAGATGCAAGGGGCAATTGTCTCCTTTGTATCGCCTAGAGATGTATCGCCTAGAGAGGCTAAACCAGACCAATGCCATACTCTATGGCATTCCACCTGACATCGGGTTAATTAGACCTTAGATGCCTAGTGCTGTTTCTGTTCAAAAAAGGAGGTTTCATGCAACGCGAACAATGGTGGAAAAACGCGGTCATTTATCAGATTTCGCCGTGGAGTTTTAAAGACACCATGGAAAATGGCAAAGGCGACTTAGAAGGGATTATTGAGAAACTCGATTATATTGCCGCCCTTGGTGTCGATGCCATCTGGTTAACGCCCATCTTTCAATCCCCAATGAATGATCTAGCCTATGACATTACCGACATGCGTAAGGTTGATCCCATGTTTGGCAGCCTTGAAGGTTTTGAGCGATTACTAAACTTATCTCATGCCCTAGGGATGAAAGTCATGCTTGATCAGGTTTGGAATCATACCTCAGATCAGCATCCTTGGTTCCGGGAAAGTAAAACAAGTCGGGATAATCCCAAAGCCGATTGGTATGTCTGGGCAGATCCCAAAGAAGATGGTTCACCGCCGAATAATTGGCTATCCGCCTTTATGGGTGAAAGCGCTTGGCAATGGTCCGGTGAACGTCAACAATTTTACTTCTATAATTTCCTCCCCAGTCAACCGGATTTGAATTGGCATAATCCGGAAGTCGTTGATGCCTTAATGAAACGGGCAAAATTCTGGCTGGAGTTAGGTGTGGATGGTTTTCGCATTGATGCGCCTAACTTTTTCTTACATGATGCCCAATTACGAGACAATCCGCCTCGCCCCGATGATGCACCGTTACCCGATGGTGTCGCCCCCGATAATCCCATTGTTCGGCAGTTATTTAAATACAATTTCTGTCGTGAAGAAACCTTAAAAGCCCTCAAACCGATTCGGGAACTGGTGGATCAGTATCCTGGGGTAATCACCTTAGCTGAAGTCACCTTCTGTGAAGACTCAATTGTGCTATCGAGTCAGCATGTGGGACCCGATAAACTACACATGGCATATAACAGTGCCTTGCTAGTTGATGAACCGATTAGCGCTAAATTAATGCACGATACCCTGAAGAAAGTAGAACATTATTTCAGCGACGGTGGTAATTGCTGGATTGTCGGGAATCATGATTATGGTCGTCTCAAATCCTGTTGGACAGGAAAGGATGTCAATGGGAATCCCTATCCCGACGAATTTTATCATGGAATTGCGGCAATGTTACTGTCTATGCCAGGGACGTTTTGTCTCTATCAGGGCGATGAGTTAGGCTTACCTGAAGCCAGGATTCCAGAGGATATTCCTCCCGAAGAAATTAAAGATCCATTTGGTAAAGCCCTGTACCCAGAAGTCCCTGGACGCGATGGTTCCCGCACCCCGATGCCTTGGAAATCTTATGCCGCCAATGCTGGATTTACTATCGCCCAACGCGCCTGGTTACCCGTTCCCGAATCTCATTTGAATCGAGCCGTAAATATCCAAGAACCTGATCCTAACTCCCTATTAAATACCTGGCGGCGGCTGATGCATTGGCGTCAAGAGCAGCCCGCTTTAATGTGGGGAATGACGAATGCTAAAGTTCTGGATACCGATGAACCTTTATTTGCTTTTATTCGGGAATCCGCTGAACAACGTTTACTGTGTATGTTTAATCTGGGTGATACGCCAGTCCAGTATGATTTATCGGCTTATCCAGACTGTCAGGAAGTTAAGGGGTCTGGGTTTACCGCAGACCGATCCGGTGATATGTTGAAAATTCCGGCTTATGGTGTCTTTTTTTGGGAATTGAACTTATCTGAAGACGTGTAGAGACGTAGCTACGTCTCTACTCTATATCCTTCCCCTGTTCCCTGTTCCCTGTTCCCTGTTCCCTGTTCCCTATGAATAACGTCAATTGTCAAAATCCTCAATTGATTGATTGGTGGCGGAATGCCATTATTTATCAGGTTTATCCTCGCAGCTTTTACGATAGTAATGGCGATGGTATCGGTGATATTCCAGGAATTATTGCTCATCTGGATTACATTACCGCCCTGGGCGTGGATGCTATCTGGTTATGCCCGTTATTTGAATCGCCGATGGATGATTTTGGCTATGATGTGACGGATATGTACACCATTGATCCAGATTTCGGTACTTTGGAGGATTTTGATCAGCTTTTGGCAGATGCTCATAATTTAGGTTTAAAGGTGATCATTGATCAGGTGTGGAATCATACCTCAGATCAGCATCCTTGGTTCCTGGAAAGTCGCCAAAGTCGGGATAATCCCAAAGCCGATTGGTATGTCTGGGCAGATCCTAAAGACGATGGTTCTCCACCGAATAATTGGTTATCAGTGTTTTTGGGAAAAAGTGCTTGGGTATGGGCACCCCAGCGAGAACAATTTTATTTTTATGACTTCTTGGAGTTTCAGCCGAAACTGAATCTACATAATCCCCAAGTTGTGGATGCTATTTTGAAATGTGCCACGTTTTGGCTAGAACGGGGTGTAGATGGATTCCGCTTAGATGCGGTCAATTTCTTGATTCATGACCCCAAATTACAAGATAACCCGCCGCGTCCAGAGGAGGCGTCACCCCCGGATGGTATTCTCTCGGCTAATCCCTTAGCCAAGCAACTGTTCCACAATCAAATTTGTGATGCCCAAAATTACCAGCTTTTGCAACAAATTCGCGAACATGTGGATTGTTATGAGGCGATTACCTTAGGAGAAGTTACACTGTCGGAAGATGCGATCGCGATCTCCAGTGATTATGTTACCGGAAGTGAACGATTGCATCTGGTGTACAACAGTGCGCTATTTTTCCAGAACCCCTTCAGCGCCACTCAGATGCGTGAAACCTTGGAACGGATAGAACACCATTTCTCCAGTGGGGGGAACTGTTGGATAGCCGGAAATCACGATTACCGTCGCTTGAAATCCCGTTGGACAGGGAAAGATGCCCAGGGTAATCCTTATCCAGAGGAATTTTATCATGCGATCGCGGCAATGCTCCTCTCCTTACCCGGTGCTTTTTGTCTGTATCAGGGGGATGAATTAGGGTTAACCGATGCCGAGATTCCCGACGATATCCCCGCCCAACAGATGAAAGACTCCTTTGGCAAAGCCCTTTACCCCGATATCCCTGGACGAGATGCATCCCGTACCCCCATGCCTTGGCAAGCGGATGCAGCGAATGCAGGCTTCACTGAGGCAAAACAGGTGTCTTTTTTGGAGAGATAATCTAATGTAACGTTGGCGGGATGTCACGAATTTCTCCATTCACCAAAAATTTGTGTCAGGCTGTACTTAGAGCCTTAGTACAGAAGTACAGAGTAAAGCGACAAGAGGTAACAATAAAATTAATCGCGTATGAGTGAACAATCCACCCTCAACCCCACATCTACCACAGAAAAACCCGATCAACATCAACAATCCCATGAGTGGTGGCGTAGTGCCGTTATCTATCAGGTCTATCCCCGCAGCTTCATGGATAGTAACGGCGACGGTATCGGTGATCTGAAGGGGATCATGCAAAAACTAGACTATATCGCCTCCCTTCGCGTTGATGCGGTTTGGGTTTCCCCGTTTTTCAAGTCCCCGATGAAGGACTTTGGTTATGATATTTCTGACTATCGTGCGATCGAACCGATATTTGGCACGATGGAAGACTTCCAGCATCTCCTGAATAAGGCACATAATTTGGGGTTAAAGGTACTCATTGATCAAGTTTGGAACCATACCTCAAACGAACACCCCTGGTTTCTAGAGAGTCGCAGTAGTCACGACAATCCCAAAGCCGACTGGTATGTCTGGGCGGATGCCAAACCCGATGGGACACCCCCCACAAACTGGCTTTCCACCTTTGGCGGAAGTGCGTGGACATGGGACGCGAAACGGGAACAGTATTACCTGCACAATTTCCTCGCCGAACAGCCGGATTTAAACTGGTATAACCCGGAAGTTAGAGAAGCGATTCTGGATGTGGCACGGTTTTGGTTAGATATGGGAGTCGATGGCTTCCGTCTAGATGTGGTGAACTTTTTTGCCCATGACCGCCAATTACGGGATAATCCACCCCGACCCAAAAATAGGAAACGTCCAGCCGGGGCAGATGCTCACGACCCATTTTTCTCCCAATGGAATAAATATAACTTCTGCCAACCGGAAACCTTGGAATTTCTCGAACCGATTCGGGAATTGATGGATCAATATCCCGGAACCATGACGTTAGCGGAAATTAGTTCGGCTGAAGATACGGTGGTTACGTCCAGTGAATATGTTAAAGGAGAGAAACGCTTACATACTGCCTATAACTCAGCCTTGATGCACGATGAACCGTTGAGTTATCAGCGAGTGCGCGACATGATTGAGCAGGTAGAAAGCCATTTCCAAGATGGCGTCATCTGCTGGACAGGAGGAACCCATGATTTTCCTCGACTGAAAAGTCGCTGGCTGAAGTTTCTGATTGATGATAAATTCACCCACGCCGTCTTTGATCATCTATTTATTGCACTACAGCTTTCCTTGCGGGGAGGGTGCTGTATTTATCAAGGGGATGAACTGGGTTTAACCCAAGCCACGATTCCCTTTGAAAAAATGCAAGACCCCTTTGGACTCGCCGGGTATCCGTCAATTTTGGGTCGAGATGGGTCACGCACTCCTCTCCCTTGGCACAAAGATGCGCCCAATGCTGGGTTTACCACAGCAGAAGAACCCTGGCTACCCATTCCCGATGAACATCGTGACCAAGCGATTGACCAGCAGGACAGCGAACGGATGTCTCTGCTGAATAAATATCGCCGTTTGATTCATTGGCGCAAGAAACAGCCAGCTTTACTGAAAGGGGATTTAACCCTATTGGATACAGAGGAACCGTTACTCGGGTTTACTCGCCAATGTAACGAACAAAACCTGATTTGTCTGTTTAATTTGAGTCCAATGCCTGTGCATTATGATTTATCGCCCTACCCCAACTGTTATCGAGCCGATGAGTCTGATTTTATCAACCGACGGTATAACGGGGTGGTAGAAATTCCCGGCTATGGCGTTTATTTTGGCAATTATTCGCCGGAAACTGAATAGGGTTTAATTGCCAATGGCGATAACAAAGGGAGAATTCGTGGAGATTCTCCCTTTTTATTCAGAAATACGTTTTGACACAAGTAGGGGCGCATATAGCAATCCTAAATAGATTGTGGCAAAATTCCATACTGAAAAGTTTTTGGAAAATCGAATATTTGACCATCAGCAAAAAACTTAAATAGCCACTTAACTATTTTAAAAGAGCTACAAAGATGATAAAATTTCCTGATG
>NZ_JAVKEA010000178.1:0-50309 GCF_040221695.1 Coleofasciculus sp. E2-BRE-01
CGAAAAAAAGAAGCAAGCATTAGAAGACGAGAGAATTCGTAATACTATTGAGGGAAAATTTGGAGTTTCTAAACGTAGATTTAGCCTGAATCGAGTCATGGCTAGACTGCCACATACTTCAGAAACAGCCATTGCTATTACTTTCCTCGTCATGAATCTGTCTGCCCTGCTCAGGCAGGTTTTTTGTCTTTTTTTGTTTCTTTTCACAATCAAGTATTTTTCAGGCTTTAATTATGATCAAACCTTATCATTAAGAGGAAATAAAGCCGGAAATATTTATATTGCTTAACAGTTAAACAACTAATTAGTCCATCGGTTATTTTTCTCCGACTTATTCAGCAAGCCCTAACTAAGTACCATTCAGGTTAAGTATAAGGTGGAAAATCTACGCAGTTTTATGTGATTTTTCAGCAAAATTAGTTGTTTTATTCGGTTGTCTAAAATGAACTGAATCGCCTCTATAATGTCAGAAAAAGACATGAATATGAGAATTACCAACCTAAGGGTTGATAACTTTAAATCACTCGTTGATTTTGATTTGCCTTTAGCCAAATTCAACTGTTTAGTTGGACTGAATGGTTCAGGTAAATCAACAGTATTACAATTCTTTGATTTTTTATCTCAACAGGTTAAAGGCGATGTAGACGATTGGTTAAAAAAACGGCAGTGGGAACCCTCTGATATTAATTCAAAATTAACTCGCAAAAATAATATTGATTTTGAAGCTTTTCTTCTACATAATGAAGGCTTTGAGATTAAATGGTCTGCCAGCTTTAACCGGACAACATTGCGTTGTACTGCTGAACGGATAGATTGGAATAAAAATTTAATCCTAAAAGTAGAAGATGGAAAATATAATATCTGGGCTTTGACTAAGCAAGAGCGAGAGAACAAATTATCTGGAACTATCACATTTGATTATCAAGGCTCATTACTATCACAGATTAAAGAATCTCAATTAACCACACAAACCCTTGAACTAAAGAAGTTTTTTTCAGAAATAAATGCATTAGATCTTTTGGTTCCTGAGTTGTTAAGACAGCGGACACGAGAGGCAACGAATAGTTTAGGATTGGGTGGTGAACGTCTTTCAGCCTTTCTCTATGAAATAGGGGAAGCCAAACGAGACGATATTAAACAAAGAATGACTAAAGTTTATCCAACAATCAAAAAAATTGATGTAGAAAAACTGCGTTTTGGCTGGAAAAGACTTCTAGTTGAAGAGGAATTTAAAAAGACTCTATTAAAGACAGAAGCACGCCATGTAGCTGATGGGTTTTTGCGTATGCTGGCAATTTTGGCGCAACTGTCTAAAGAGCAAAGTTTTTTGTTGCTTGATGAAATAGAGAATGGTATTAATCCGGAACTTATTGAGTTTCTCGTTGATAGCTTAGTTGAATCTCCTCCACAAGTGCTAGTCACAACTCATAGTCCAATGATTTTGAATTATCTCGAAGATGATATTGCCACTGCCGGTGTAATTTACCTATACAAAACGCAAAATGGCTCGACACAAGCTGTGCGACTCTTTGATATTCCTTCTATGCGAGAGAAATTAACGGTTATGTGTCCAGGAGAAGTTTATGAGGATACCTTATTAACTCAACTTGACCAAGAAATCAATAGCCTAAAACAAACAAAGTAATGTCATGGATTTTGGCGATGTTCTTATTATTAAGTGGAGAAGAATCATCTGACATAGGCACTCAGGAGGATAAAATTGGATCAATGACTAAATTTATTGATCGTTGGATCATGCGACGTAGCGATTACTCCTTAATTGATATAAAGTGTTATAAAATTGTTTCCAAAAAGAAATTAGCCGATATCGCTAAAACTAGGCTAAAGCCTCTTTCTAGAAAAGGAAAAAAGCACAAGAAAGAAACAGGGTATTTCTATAAAAATGCCAGAGCTTTAGCTTTATTAGCTAAGGAAGAGAGTAGTAAGCTTGAGACAATAGTCATACCAGTTTTGTTTAGAGATGCAGACGGTACGGCAAGTTCTGATAGAGGAGAATGGCAAGATAAACATCAATCTGTGTTGAATGGCTTTGAAGCTGAACAACTTGTAAATGGTGTTCCAATGATTCCCAAACCCAAGTCTGAAGCTTGGATTTTGTGTGCCTTGCGTGAGCATTATCAAAATTGCCAGCGACTTGAAAATGAGTCAGGTAATGATGATTCACCTAACTCCTTGAAAAAACAGTTAGAGGAACATCTAGGTGAACCAGCAACAAGAGAGTTACTGAATGATGAGATTGATCAAGGCAACCTAGATATTAGCAAAATTATAGATATGCCTAGTCTTACAGCATTTAAAGACAGATTAGATGAAGTATTGGATAATCTTGGATTACCTCAGCAGGATTATTGACTGATTTGAGTAAAGGGCGACCCGATCAAATTGAGTGGATACAGTTGTTAATTGGTGCAAGCGGGTCGCCCCTACACGAGGACTAAAGGTGACATTTCTAAGAGTTATTGCCAACTTTTTAAGGTGTCCTGAACTAACATACACCATTCGCTTTCTTAAATGCCTAAACGTTGATAAATCTCGTCGAGATGGCGAAAATGATGTTGGGGATTAAAACAGTCCTCAATTTCATCCGGTGTTAGCTGACTTTGAACACGATCATCTTGGGCGATGAGTTCCCGGAAATTTCCCCCCGGTTGATTCCATGCCTGATGAGCGCAAGACTGGACAATACTGTAGGCGTCTTCTCGACTGGTTCCCTTTTCCACGAGAGTTAACATGACTCGTTGACTAAAGATGACACCCCCATACCGATTCAGATTCCGCTTCATGTTTTCCGGGTACACCAATAGGTGTTTGACTAAATGGGTCATTTCATGAAGCATAAAGTGGGTCAAAATGCAAGTGTCGGGCAGGATAATCCGTTCCACAGAGGAGTGAGAAATATCCCGTTCGTGCCATAGTGCCATATTCTCCAATGCCGCGATCGCATGACCCCGAAGAATCCGCGCCATCCCGCTTAGGCGTTCAGACCGAATCGGGTTACGCTTATGAGGCATGGCAGAAGAACCTTTTTGTCCTTTGGCAAAGAATTCCTCCACTTCTAAGACATCGGTGCGTTGTAAGTTACGAATTTCTACTGCAAAGCGTTCCAGAGACGCCCCTAACAGGGCGAACTGCTGGACAAACTCACCATGACGATCGCGCGAAATAACCTGAGTTGATGCCATATCTGGATCAAGTCCCAGCTTCTGACAGGCGATCGCTTCCACACGGGGGTCAGTATTGGCGTAGGTTCCCACTGCACCAGAAATCTTACCCACAGAAATATGTTGACGCAAATTCACCAAGCGATCGCGGTGTCGCAGAATTTCCGCCAACCATCCAGCTAGCTTAAAGCCAAAGGTAATCGGTTCTGCATGAATCCCGTGCGATCGCCCAATCATCACCGTGTATCGATGTTGTTGCGCCTGATAGCGAATCGCTTGAATCAGTTGCTCCAAGCATTCCACAATTAAATTCAGACTGGCAACCAGTTGTAATGCCAACGCCGTATCTAAAACATCAGAACTGGTTAATCCCAGGTGGATGTAGCGCCCCACATCCCCCACATACTCATTCACATTCGTCAGGAATGCGATCATATCATGACGGACTTCCGCCTCAATTTCCAAGATGCGATCAACGTCAAAATTTGCCTTCGCTTTAATTTCCGCAACCGCATCCGCCGGAATTTCACCAAATTCCGCTTTTGCCTCACAAACCGCAATTTCCACCTGTAGCCAGGTTTTGAACTTATAGGTATCCGTCCAGAGTTCGCCCATTTCAGGCAAGGTATAGCGCTCGATCAATGCCTGTATTGCCCAATACAACCGTCATATTGTACAACTGTGCTTTGGTTTATTCCATTTTTTTAGCGGTTGGATTGTAAAAGCTTTGTAATTGGGTGATATAAGTCCGCCTTTCTGGACAGGTATCGTTAGGACTTGCAGGATAAACTAGCAAAAGTACCTATTGCAATATTTCCATGTTTGATCTCACTTCCATACTTGAATTCTCCCGCGCCCATTGTGTGGCGATTTGTGGGGGGTTAGTTCCCCTTAACTTACTGCTTACGTTGCAGACGATGATTTTGACGGGACTCCAGCGCTCTCAACGTCAGGTGCGGTTAGCTACTGTACTTGCTTATATTCCGGCTGGGGTGATGGTTCTCCATGTTTGGACATGGTTGATGATTGGGGTGGTGATGGCGCCCACGTTCATCTTATTAGGGTTAGCGTGTATCTGTGTGGGGATTAATGTCTGGGCAAGTCTTTCCCCGCAAACGATGGCGGGTTTCCTGCGAGGAGGGTGGTTCTGGGTGATGAGGCGTATCCGCCATTCTGATAAGCGTCGTGATTCTGTAGTTGTTCCTTAAGTCCAAAGGACAAGATCCCCGATTTCCCTGAGAAGTCGGGGATTTTGCTTGTGCTAATTAGGGTTGGCTGTCGGGAGTCTTGTGGTGGTAGAGACGTTCCGGTGGAACGTCTGGAAGTGGTGTGAAATCTTCATAAAGTTTGTTGCGTCTTCATGAAAACTTTATATAAATACTGAGTTTTCCGACTAAATCTTTACCAAAACTTTATAAATGTAAAGTTTTATCAGATTAATATCTATCTAGAGGGGTAGCATCTACATCAATTTCACAAAAAATTGGAGAAGATTAATAAAATTATGAAATCAACTCATAAGTTATCGATTTTAATGATGCTGTTGCCTCTCCGTTTACAACAGTCGATCAAGTCGCTCAAAATGGCGCTATGTACTCTCCAGGAAATGCCTTAGTCATGAAAGCGACAACCACGCTTATCGTCCAGTTTCCGAACCTCTGACCATTCTAGGTTCCGGCTTGGCTTTAGGATTTGGCGCTATCTTCAAAAAACAACAGTCACGGCGGCGTTAGTTAATTCACTCCTTATCTCATAACCTTTACTTCTGTGTAGAAACGTACCATGGTACGTCTCTATAATTTTGCGTGGATTCCTGCAACGGATTGATCAACATCAGAGTTTTCTTCCGACTCCGACTTCGCCCAGTAATTCTCCTTTTACCGAATCTTTATATAAACCCTGCTATTAATTCGGCTATCTTCACGGAAGCTTCACCTAAAAGCAAGCTTCATTAAATTAACATCTACCTAGAGGAACAAATAAAGTTCTCTTTATAAAGACTAGATGAGCTTGATAAACCTATGACAATGAATAAGGATGCATCAATCATGGCTACCGTAGCTGCTACAGCAACGGCTATGATAGGGGTTATTTCTCTCAGTGGTTTTACAATTACAACGGGCGGTGAACTTAAAGGTAGCCCAGCCGGAAGTGAGGGACTGACTACCAGTAGACCCGGTGCTGTGGTTATCGACTTCAATGATGCGCCTGACCTTGACTTTACAGAGGTTGGTGCTGTTAATCAAAAAGGAGCAACCTACTCTCCAAACGACGCATTAGTCATCAACAATGGTGGTGAACTTGTAGAAACAACAGGGGCGGTTCCCTTTTCCAGTCTGACTCAAAATAACACGTCAGCTTACCTATCACTGCCAACAAATTCTCAGGATGATGTAGGCACAAACCAAGTCTCAATTCAGTTACCTAAACCCTCCAACTATTGGGGTATGCACTGGGGTTCCATGGATTCGAGTAACCAAATTGAATTTTTCCGGGGCGATACACGTTTAGCCCAGTTTACACCCGATGATTTTGTCAGTTTGGGAGTGGGTCCCGGCGCTGGGGGAGATAATCAAACGGAGGAGTCTAACAATCCTTACATGAATTTCTCGGCTGAGGGATCAGATCAATGGTTTGATAAAGTCGTGCTGACTCAACGGGGTGAGGATGAAACCCTCGCCTTTGAAAGCGATAACCACGCTTATGATGCAGTACCTGAACCCCTGACGATTCTGGGATCAGGGTTGGCATTGGGATTTGGCGCTTTGTTCAAGAAACAACAGTCACGGCGGCGTTAGTCAACAAAATCGCGGGAATCCTCGCCCTCAACTCTCGTAGGGCGAGGAGGGATAGCGGGATGCCGGAAGAATGGAGGCATCCAACTTTTTTTACGCTACGCATAAGCCATTATTTCTCCTGATTAACTCAACTTTACTAGGAGCAAATTGCCCGATACGCTTCCAGGTGTAGTCGCAAACGGAAATATTTTTGGTCTTTTTGGTATCGGTAAACCCGCTGACGTAGCCAATGTAAACTTTCCTAGCTTTTTCGGCTCTAACCAAATCACCAATCCTCACTCCAAAGGGGGTAATCGTCCCACCCTTACGCTTTCTGACCCCCGACTTATCCGGGACTTCAAAATGTAATTGGCGGCGGAAAAAGCCATACTCTTTCCCCCGCTTCACCGCGCCAGGACGGGTGATGATTTTAAATGGGGAAGGGGTCACGGTAACGTTACCCTTGTGGGTGTAACCGTGGGAGTTAGAGCCAGTAAACGGGACATATTTGACAAAATACCCACAAGCCAGTGTCACCCCATCAACCGCGTGGGTTTCCGGTTTGGCTATGGACTTGTTCGCCCTATCCTTCTCTAACCCTAGTTGGGTTCGGAGCTGAGATGTACCATTCCCATCCTTTTGCCAGCCGTGCCGGATATAGACAGGGGTGATACCCTGAGCTTGTCGAAGGGCGATTTTTTCCATCTGGGATATTGCCCAATCCTGACCCACCATGACCGGAGAGAACCCCTTACCCGACTTGGCACGCTTACGTTGGGAAAAGTCTATGTCGGCTCTGACCCTCTCATACCCAATCGCCGCCACCGGGAAGATAGCCGCCAATTCTTTGACTATCCGTAACTCCAACTGTCGAGAAGCTTTGATGGATGGGGGTATTTTGTGACCTTTGCGATTGTCAAACCTGCATTGCCGATGGTTGCGTTGATTGAATGGGACATCTCGGTTAATCCGCCGAGATCGCCGTGACCGTCGCAACATGGCACGGGTTTCCATCCGTTTTTTGACCCGCCCAAACGGAAGGATAAGATGCAGTTGTAGCAGGGTACATTTAGCCGACTGGACACCGACACCGGAGTAGGACTTACCCGGATCGACTCCTACCGCGATTGGTTGCACGTCCTCAGCCGATGGTGGTGTGGTGAGCTGGACGTAATAGACGCCAAGGTCTGACCACTTCCCCACTGCCTTACCTTCCTTGACCCACCGTCTAGCCCTGGATGGTTTGGTGGGCATTAAAGGTTTTCCTTCTTTACTAACTACTGGAACACGATTCATAGATATAATCCACTCGTGTAAATGTTTACGTCTCTTAAGGCATTGGTAAGGGTGTGTCCTGGACTTACCCAGTTCTCAGAGATTCCTGAACCTACATTTAAGCCAAGCTAGAGAAGTGCTTGGAAGTGGTTATCCCTTACCAACTCATGCCCTATTCATGACTTCCTGGCAGGTTCCCTCTGCCAATCCCTAACCTCAACGAAGTAGGTTAGGGTTCATGAACGATAAGCTTAGGAGAGTATTCCACACAACGAAGAACTGCTTTAGAGTATCACTTAGAAGCAGTGCCATAGTCTCACAATAGGCGATGACCACATTACTAACGCTTTTTAGCAAACAACGGCAGGAACTGCAAGGCGCGATCGATAAAACCACGAATCCAGAACAGGTGGTGATGTTGGTGCAAAACCAACTCAATACTCTGGAAAGCAGTTACATTGGGGGACTGAGTGTCTCTCAAGTGCGTCTGGCGGCTTTTTTCCTGGATGCGCTGCGCCAGTCTGTGGCGACGCTAACGGCGGCGAATCCAACCAACCCGATGCGGGTTACCCCCCCAGAATCGGAGTCAGAGGCTAAACCAAAGAGACAGTTGTCTCCCAAACGCCTTATTCTCAAAGTTCTTCAGGGACTTCTCTGTATCGGTATCTTGGATTCGCTGTTCAACTTAAGTTCTGATGCGCCCGGAGTGTGGTTAGATATTTTGCTGATGGCGTTGTTGGTTGGGCTTGAGGTTGTCTCTCAACTGGATAAAAGTTCTCTAGAAAACCCTACAGACACACCTGAATCAACCGCCTCTCAGCTTACCCTACGAATCGATAGTCAAGTCTTGTTAGACAATATAGCCGAGGCGCTCAACACCATTGATTTAGCTGTTGCTCAAGCCCAAGATGGGAAGAAAACCGTCGAGGCGAATGCAATTGAGGAACAACCCGAACTATTAAATCTGCTACAACGGTTGATAGGCGCATCATTTCTAGAAAAGCCCCAGATGGCGCTAGAACTGACTAAACTTATACCCCAAATTTTGGTTGAGCAGGGGATTGAAGCCAAACTCTATCAACCGGATGATGTCAAGAGTCACCGGGAGTATTTTGACTTTGAGCCAAATATCAACCCCAACGCTAAAGAGTATATTACAATTGCGCCCGCTTTAGTGAAAGGCGATCGCTTATTGCGGCGGGGACGGGTAATTGAACCGAGACGTTAATAAATAATTAATTATGACTGATGTAGTTTCCTTGACCAACTCTGAACACAACGAAAGTATTTCAACCCTAAACACGTCCCCATTATCTCCTATTATTCCAGATAATATGCACGTTTTAGAGACCATTGGATTTGATTTAGGGCATGGTGAAACAGCCGTAGCTAAGGCGTTCGTGGAGAGCATTGATCCGCCAGAAATGCTGGAGGTGAATAATAAGAAAGTGCAAATTACAGCCTTAGGCTGGCATCCGGATCTGGGTTATTTGGTGGGGGAACAGGCTTTAATTCAAGTGGGTGTAACTCAACTGGATATTGCCTTTAAACAAAAACCGAATACGGATCTAGATTACCGTAAGACTATTCGTCATTTTCTAGAAACCTACTACAGACTTTTGCAAAAAAGCAAACAACTGGAAGGGGAAGAAAAGAGTCATTTTTTCGTCGGTTGTCCATCCGGCTGGTCAAAGCGCGATCGCAATGATTACCAAACCATCTGTAAAGCCGCTGGAATTCCCCGCCTCAGCGTGGTTCCCGAATCACGGGCGGCATTTATGCAGGCAAAGGAAGCGGGGAAGTTGGACTATGATAAGCTCAAATCGGCGGTACTGATTATTGATATTGGCTCGTCTACAACTGATTTTACTTTAGTCAAGAGTTTACATGAAATTCCCCTGGATTTTGGCAGTAATACCCTAGGTGCATTCCTGATTGACCGAGCAATTTTTGAGCGAACCGTGGCGAACTATGAAGATACCGCCTTATTAAAATGGGTGTTTGAGGAATATCCCCATCATAAATCCCGTTGTCTCTTGGCTAGCCGGAAAGCCAAAGAAGATTATTTTTCTAACGAACCACTCTACAGCCATCCCCAATCCTTTGCCCGTGGCTTTGAATCGATTAATGAACAGATTTATTTTATCCCCCAAGTCAATAAAACCGTCATGACGGAGATATTAAACCAACCGTTAACGGAATTAGAGGGAAAAAGTTGGATTGAATCCTTTCGAGAGTCAGTCATAGAGGCAAAAGAAACTCTAGCGAAACAAGGAATAACTCCAAAAGTTATATTAATGACAGGGGGTGCATCACGGATGCAATTTACCCGTCAGATTTGTGAGGAAATTTTCCCCGAACCTGCCACCCAGGTGCGTCCAGATCCTGAACCGGAACGGTGTATCGCTCTAGGATTAGCACGAGTCGGACGGTGGGATTTACGGGCGGAAGCGTTTAAAAAAGAAGTGGATCAACGGTTTGATTCTGAGAAACTCAAATCGATTATTGAACGCCATATTCCTGAGTTAATTGAACTGCTGATTAAACCGCTATCCCAGGGGTTAATTGACAACGCGGTTAAACCCAGTTTACAAGACTGGCGCATGAATAAAATCCGGACATTAGGTGACTTGGAAACTCGGATGAAGCAGAAGGCGGAGGCGTGGATTAAACAGGATGTTATGGGGAATAATGGCACTGAATCCGCCCGACAGATTGTCAAAAATCAA
This sequence comes from Coleofasciculus sp. E2-BRE-01, assembly GCF_040221695.1. Lineage (NCBI taxonomy): Bacteria > Bacillati > Cyanobacteriota > Cyanophyceae > Coleofasciculales > Coleofasciculaceae > Coleofasciculus > Coleofasciculus sp. E2-BRE-01. Next base: position 9,964 of record NZ_JAVKEA010000178.1, read on the forward strand.
TCAATTACTTGGTTTAACAGCAAGATTCAACCCGAATTATCAGTAGAAACTGATCCAATTTGTCAAAGATATCAGATACCCCGAAGTAGTTTACGATTTGAGGAAGGGATTGATCCGGATGTGGTTAACCCCGAAATCTCCGTGGGCGATGCTATCTTGGCGGATACGGTTTTATTAATTGTGAATCTCGTGATTGGTGGAGGAACGGTTGGGGGAATTATTGCCTTGATTCTAACTGGGCATTTGGCTTGGCCCCTATTAGTTATTTATGGGATTTCGGTACTGGCGGCTGGCGTGGAAATCACACGCAGCAAAACCCAGGAAGCGATTAAGACAAAGTTAGATATTCCCAGTTGGAGTCGTCAATTTTTGTTGAATGATAATAAGATTAACTCGACGTGCGAGCAAATGAAGCCGGAGTTAGAGAAGGTGTTTCGAGAACAACTGATTGAGAATCAGGAGGCGTTTGATGAGTTGATTAATAAGGTGGGGCGAGAGTTGAAGAAAGCGCTCAATGCGAAGGCGCAAGAAGCAGTAATTTTAATTCAGTAGAGAATCCTAGGAAATAATAATCACGCATTCGTTGGAGTTTAGGAAAAATTTGTAGGGGCGGGTTTAGGGATTCAATTAGATAGTCACCGATAACGGAACAACAAAACCCGCCCTCCTCACCGATAACGGAACAACAAAACCCGCCCTCCTACGATAACGGAACAACAAAACCCGCCCTGATTAACCATAGCTGAAAATAAATTTGATAGGTTTTCCGGGCGCACGTCTGTGCGCCCCTACGATGGTAAAATAGATTTTACAGGTTTTGAATTCGTCATAGAGATGATAGGGATGGCAAAGGTTGTAGGGGCGAGTCGCTGTTCAAATATAGCGGTGTGAAGATTAAGTTGTATCGACTCGCCCTGGTCTCAATGTACGCCGTGTCAGATAATTACTGATACTTAATGCAGGGCGACCCGATAAAATTGATGGATGGGTTATGTTGATTTTGTACGGCGGGTCGCCCCTACAAATATCTTGACCAATAACGCTAAGCTATTATATAGCCTCACACTCCAAATCTTGCGTGAACAAGGATTGAGGTGAAATTTGCTAGTCAGATGTGCCAGATTAGTCTCTACATGATATCTTATGACAGCTATCGGCTATTACTCAACGTGATCACAAATGAAGTCTTATGGTTGAAACTCTAAAAGCCCAAAGAATAGATTTACGCTACCTAATTGACAACTTTGGTCTTCAGCGCATTCGGGATGACCAGTTTTTTGGGGAATGGCAAACTAATCTCCCTGAAGTAACGGATATAGAGAAACAAGAACTTGATCGGGTGCAGGAGGGATATTTTAATTTAGTCGAATATCCGCCGTTGTTAGAAAATGTTGTTAAATTAACAATTGTCAGTCCGATTTTATTTATTGCGGGTTTATATCTGTCTCCATTTCACATCAAAGCGGAAAAATTCCTGGAGATTCGAGCAGAGGATGAGAGTGTTATTATCGAAGGTAGAATTGATATCCTGGTTCTGAAACAAAATTTCTGGGTTACGGTTATCGAATCCAAGCAAACGGCTTTCTCTATCGAAGAAGGGTTAGCCCAAATTCTGACTTATATGCTAGCTGACCCTAACCCAGAAACCCCCACGTTTGGTATGATTACCAATGGCGTCAATTTTAGGTTTGTCAAGTTAGTTCGAGAAAAAACGCCGAAGTATGCGTTATCGGATGAGTTTGTGATTGACAATCGAGGGAATGAACTCTACAGCGTTTTGAAAATTATCAAGCGTCTGAGTCAATTAGGGGGGTGAATGAGTGAGTTGGTGTGTTACGCTAGCATAACGCACCCTACTGGCAGTTATTCGTATACCAAAACAATGGTCAGATCAAAGTCTTTTTGAGGTATTTACTGGAGGTGATGCAGCCAGAAACAGTACTATACCTTGAGCGAATCAAGTGTTATCACTTCACTCACCTGCTAGATTCAGAATTCGATTACGAATATCCTCTGAGAGCCACATGCCTGAGTCTTGGAGTTGATCAACCAGTGATGTAATGATCTCAGTTAAGCCTTGGGATTTTGCTTCCAATAAAACCCTGAGTGTTCCCCAAACAGTTAAGCCGGAAGCTTGAGCCGTGCGTCGTGCTAATCCATCATCTAACAACACAATGCGATTAGGGGTTTCTAGAGCCATTGCCAAAGCTGCAAGCTCACCTCTCCCTAAATCCAAAGTGGTTAATTCAGGTGGGATAAATTGTGGTTCAACGATTTGCAACCAGGGATAGTCATCAGGAACAGGAACATCATAGTAGCGTCCCAGATTCATCAGAAACTCAACCCGCGACATTCCAGCCAATTCTGCTGCTCGACTCGATGAAAAGCGACCCAATTCATATAATTTAACCGCTGCTAAGAGGCACAGTTCACGAGCAAATGCATCTTTATTAGTGTTTTCAGCCTGCAATACTGATTCTGGCACGTTAATCACAATCTGCTGAGTCATCATCTTTTCTGTAGCAACTATTTTGTCTTTAACATAATGTTCACGCTAACCCGCGCTTGTTGGGTTTCGTTCCAAGGGCCCAACCTACAAGTTGGACATACATCGAACCCACAGGACACAATCCTACTACTGCAAGAGTTGCAATGTCCCCTGAATTCGCTCAAACGCCTGTTGATACGCCGCCTCATTGCCAGTTCCTTTAGCCAGACTAATCACAATCATATCTTGACCATCGCCACTGGGAAGCACGATATTATCAAACTCGTACAACCCGGTAGATTGGAATGCGATCGCGTCTTGATTGGCTACCTGTTGCTCTTTATAGTTCTGGGGGGATACAAAATAGTCAGAACGGCTTTCTACCCAGTCTTGTAACGAGAGGCGATCGGGATTTTCATAAACCCAAAGGCTAACGTTGGCTGGCAATTCCGTACCCTCAAAATCATTCGTCTGCATCGCCTGATAGTCCGCCTGTGTCCACACCTCTACGGTTCCCCGCCACATTTCAGACTCAGTATCGGACTGTTCATTTGTATCATCAACAACAAACCCCTCTGGATACTCGAAGCGAATACCCAAAGACTCGTTTTTATAGGGTGTTGGGCTATCCGTTGACGATGAGTTAGTCTGAGTAGCTGGTTCAGTAGAACTAGAGGAAACGACAGATTCCGCAGACGTTACCGGAGAATCCACCCCAGAGGGAGGTTCTGCTTGACAAGCAATAGTCAGTCCCAAACTCACACAGCACAACACTCGACCCAAAAACCAGGGGATGCGACTGTTAGTTATCCATTCGCGCTGAGTTGACATAAATCATCCTTATCTGCCTTTATCTGGTTTTTCTCGCTTAGGTGGTATCTGTCCGGTTTTTTGAGCTTCTAATACAGCTACCTCAATCAAAAAGGCAGCTAAACTCGCTCTGGGTCTGCCTTGGTTGTCTGCCCATTGCTCTAAAGTTTCATAAATATAGTCGGGAATTGTAACGTGAATACGTTTGCTCACTACCAACAGTTGACGTTCATTATCGCTTTTAATCTTATAGGTCTGCACTCGTAAATAGGGCGTTAGCTACAAATTAGCTACAAAAAAAGCCCCAAGTACGCTACAATATAAGGTTATTTATTTTTGTGATATTCTTAAAATGAACGCGAAACGTTCAAAGTCAGAAGCCAGTCCCGCGCCCTGGAAAAGCATCGGACTGGCTCTGGCTCCCACTTACATAGGAGATAATTTCATTATGCTATATCAAGACCGTCTCAAGCCTTGGATTGTGGTTAATCTGCTGCCAAATTTCCAACGAGTCGTTATGGGTCGATATCGCCGCTGGTCTGATGCGGATGGTCATGTGCGAATTCTGCGACAACTCATTCCGACTGCGCGATTGACCATTATCTTTGACCCAATCGACTAAAACTTTTATTCAGTCAGCTTTAGCTGACTTTAGCTTTGGGTTCCTTGGGTTTGAACCCAAGGCTGTTTATCTTAATATGCATGACATTCAGATTAAATAGGAATATGATGCGATTAGTCTAATCATTCCAGTAAATATAAACAAGTGCAATAAATCCAGATATGAACTCATTTGAACACATAACCATCGAAGGATACCGTCGCTTGTTTTCTGTACAAGTGGATATGCGCCCTCTAACGGTGATGATTGGTGCCAATGGAGTAGGCAAAACATCTTTTTTGGAAATATTTTCACTCCTAGCCGCGTCAGCAAACGGTCAACTACAATCCACTATTTCCGAATTAGGTGGTCTTCGTGATATTGTGACACGTAACCAGAGGGATAGTTTAGCTATCGCCTTGTCCATGTCTGTTCCAGATGAACTCCCCCTAAACTACAACCTCAAAATAAATCTCAAAGGTCAGTTCTATGAAATTGGTCTAGAAACGTTGACTCAACAGCGTGATCCTCATGCCCCACAAGCCTTCAATTACATTGATTCAAGTGGCTTAGATGTCAAATATTCCACGCCACAGGAACGTGGATTATTGCGACCAAATTGGGAACATAATCCCTTAGAAACATCCCTGTCTCAGGTTCCTAAAATGTATCAACAACCGGAGACATTGCGAAAGCGATTAGCCTCCTGTAGTTTTTACCGATCCTGGGAATTAAATGTTGCTCCTAAAAGTCCCGTTCGTTTGCCTCAATCCCTGCGTCCAGCCACGTTACCTGGAGCCAATGGAGAAGATTTAGTCTCCTGCCTTTATTATCTACGAGAAACCGATCCCGATCGATTTGAAATCGTAGAAGATACTCTTTCTGCTGCCTTTCCCGATTTTGAACGATTGAGTTTTCCGCCAGTAGCAGCAGGTACTTTGGCAATGACATGGAAAGATAAAAATTTTTCAGAACCCCTCTATATGCACCAATTATCTGAGGGAGTATTGCGCTTTTTGTGGTTAGTGACACTCTTACAAAGCCGAGATTTAACGGCTGTAACTCTGATTGATGAACCCGAAGTTAGTTTACATCCAGAGTTGCTCCAATTGTTAGCTCATGTCATGCGAGAAGCTGCTCAACGAACTCAACTGATCGTGACAACGCATTCAGATAGACTCATCGGATTTCTTGAACCGAAGGAAGTATTGGTGTGTGACGCCGAAGATGGATTAACTACTCTAACGTGGGCAGATTCTCTGGATTTAGAAAAGTGGCTGGAAGAGTATAGTTTAGACCAACTATGGGCGATGAACCTAATGGGAGGGCGTCCATGAAGATTGCAATTTTAGTTGAAGGATCAACTGAAAAAGCGTTTAAGCCTATCCTAATCGAGTTCCTCAAGCGGTATTTACCCCAACAGATGCCCAAACTAAAGTTTGTCACATCTGGAGCGGGTGGTCGTATTCCTAAAGGAAATAAACTCAAACGTCAGGTTGAAAAACTCCTGACTGGTAAAGATGCTTATGATGCTGTCATTGCACTGACAGACGTTTATACAGATACCAAAGGAATTAGAGATTTTGAAGATGCAGAAGATGCTAAGAAAAAAATGAGGGGATGGGTTGGAAATAACCCCAATTTTTATCCCCATGCTGCGTCCTATGAATTTGAAGCTTGGGTTTTACCGTTTTGGTCAACCATTCAGAAACTGGCTAAACATAATAAGTCGGCTCCCAGTGGCAATCCTGAGAAAGTTAATCATGATAATCCGCCTTCCCAGCGAATTAAAGAAATCTTTGAATTAGGGAAAAGTTCTCGAAGTTATAATAAAGCGCGTGATGCCAAAAAAATTTTAGAGCAAAACGATCTGATGGATGCTATTGAAGCTTGTTCCGAATTAAAGGCGTTTATCAATACAATTTTATCTTTGTCTGGAGGAGATGCAATCCCGTAACAGCAATTACTCTTAATGTCTAGAAAAACCTGCCTCGACAACTGTAGAGACGTTGCATGCAACGTCTCTACAGATTTAGGTGTCTGGGCTTAAAGCCGGTAGGTAGATCTTACGCGCCTACAGATTCCTTGGCGGCGTACATCACCTCAAGAGTAATTTCACTAAACCCTCGCTCCCGCGCAAACTTCTCTGTATTCCGCTTCACTTTACCGCGCACGAAACCTGGAACCTTATTCAATTCAGTTTGCGCTTCTTTATTCCAATTCAAGTCAGAATCAGCGGAAATCCCTTTAGTAATCACTTCCTTGGTATCATGACCACCGAAGATTTCCAACAGGTGATCTTCCATTCCCAAGGTAAAGGAATTGTACACTAAATCAGCCATTTGATTTGTCCCCTCGTAACCCATGAATGGTTTATAACCAATGGGGAAGTCTTGGATGTGAATCGGTGCAGCAATCACACCACAGGGAATATCTAACCGCTTACCCACATGGCGTTCCATCTGAGTGCCAAAAATAGCAGACGGTTCAATCCGCGCGATCGCATCGCCAATTTTGCCGTTATCATCACTAATTAGGATCTCGTCACAGTACTCGCTTACCTGTTCCTTGAACCAGTCCGCGTCGTACTTGCAGTACGTTCCCGCTAACACCACATGAATCCCCATCTCCCGTGCCAAAATCTTGGTCATCGCGGCGGCGTGGGTATTGTCGCCAAAGACAACGGCTTTCTTCCCAGTCAAATTCTGACAGTCAATGGAACGGGAGAACCAAGCGGCTTGGGACACATACAGCGTCTGATTGTTAATATACTCTTCGTAATCAACATCAGCGCCTTGCTGGTTGAGTACCTGCTGCATCTTACGGATACACCGCGCTGTTTCCACTACACCCATCGGCGTGATATCCACATAAGGCATATCGAACTCGGCTTCCAGATAACGCGCCGCCATCATACCGATTTCCCGATAAGGCACTAAATTAAACCAAGCGCGAGGCAAATTCTTCAGATTGTGAACCGAAGCACCTTCTGGGATCACCTCGTTTACTTCAATCCCCAAATCAGCCATTAACCGCTTCAATTCGGTGCAGTCGTGCTGGTTGTGGAAGCCGAGGGTGGAAATGCCAATGATGTTCACCGAAGGCTTTTCTGTCTTCCCTTCGGGTAATTCTCCTTTTTTGTTCGCCTTCTTCAGGTAAAACTGGACAATTTGTTCTAAAGTGCGATCGGCGGCTTGTAGTTCATTGACCCGATAGTGGTTCACATCTGCCAGCATCACATCGCTGTTGGCTTCAAGTTCGGCGCGTTCCACGAAGTTAGCCAAATCTTCTTGGAGAATGCTGGAGGTGCAGGTGGGGGTCAATACAATCAGATCCGGGGTAACTTCCTTATCCTTGCGGATGATATTGTCCACCACTTTTTCCTGAGAACCCCGTGCTAAAACGTGTCGGTCAACGATACTGGCGGTTACTGGGGTGTAATCTCGCTCCCGTTCCAGCATCGATCGCATCACGTTAAAATAATCATCGCCCAGTGGTGCATGCATGATCGCGTGGACATTCTTAAACGAACTGGCAACGCGGAGAGTGCCAATGTGAGCCGGACCTGCATACATCCAGTAAGCTAATTTCATACGAGTTTCTCCCTTGTATTAGTTGCACAAAGCCCGATTGAGGACGAATGGGCAGTGTTATCGGTAAGTTTATGGTTGAGGTCGTTTCTGATTGTCTCAGACTTTTCGCATTTCGTGAGTAGGTATTAACACTGATTTTCTAGGCAGGTAAATCGCCCAAACCCCTTTAGTGACTGGAATTCAGCCTCCCGATAAAACAACTTTACTGTTGTTTATTGCAATCATTCTTAAACTTTCGCGAAATTCCTCAACGTTCAAGTCCTTAACTGCCAATGACCCCCTTCCTACCCAATCTGGTTACATCCAGTCTGTGACGAGAACCGTACATTGAGTCCCTAAAGTCGTCCATAATATCGATAAGACACGAATCATGTTTTTACGAAGAATGGAAGATTACCAAGCTGCATTCATGGAGCGCCATACCGATACTGAAATATTGCAGTGAGCCTGATGAGACAAGCTACAAGCGCTGGTTAGAAGCATATCAGCGTCTCAGCCAGTGGTTAAATAAACAAGCCACTCAGCTTTAAGGAGGATAAAAAATGCAGGAGACGTGGCAAGGAAACCTCAAGCAGGAAATTACCAACCACTATGTGTCAAGTCCACAGGAATGGGTTGATGTGAATATTTCCACGTCAGGTTTATTGAATCTGACTATCGTGAGTGAGCACTTTGCCGATTTATCTATACCTCAGCGAAAGGAGCAGGTGCTAAGTTTCCTGCACCAATTAAAGGTTCCTTTGTCTCCTGGTTTTTTATCCCTGTATACGCCTCAAGAAGCCGAATCACTTAATCTTTCACGTCCACAGGTTGTTAATGGATCTTTGGTATACACCTGGCAAGATTTAGCGCTACAGGCAGCTAATCCGCAAAATTATCCTCAACCTGCTCAACGCGAACCTCGTGTGCCTCGGACAGTGACGTTTTATTCTTTTAAAGGAGGAGTAGGTCGAACGACTGCATTAACTCATGTTGCCTGGATTCTGGCGATGCGCGGTCGCAAAGTTGTTGCTGTTGATTTAGATCTAGAGGCACCAGGTTTAAGTACAGCATTCAACCTAAATCCGCAACCGGAGTATGGAATTGTTGACTATTTTTATGAGCGTTCCTACTTACCAGAGGGAGTGGAACCTAGTATTTCAGTTGCTAAAATATTTGGCGAAGTTAGAATACCTAATGCCACAGGCAGATTATTCGTCGTTCCCGCTGGTTATCTCAACCTAGATTATGTTTCTAAGGTTGATGATCTGCGAGCTATTACCGTTGTAGACTCGGGAGAAAGTCTTTGGTCGGTTTTCACTCATGAAATTAAAGACCAGTTGCAACCTGACATTATCCTGGTCGATTCGCGAACTGGAATTAATCAATGGGGAGCTTTATCATTGCTACAAGCGGCTGACGAGGTGATTATATTTCTATTTCCTAATGAACAAAATCGACAGGGAATTGAACTGCTGCTCCAATCAATTCAGGCACTAAAAAATATATCGATAAATTTTGTTTTTACCCCAGTACCTGATGTAACAGAAACGGGTATGTCTAAAGTCAGGAAAATTGGGAATAATTTGCATAAAAATATCAAGAATGCCAGGGATATCAATGATGAAACAAATGAAGACGAAACGAGTGATAGTGACTCAGATTTAGATGAATCTCAGCCTGAACTAGCCGAACCGCTAGTAGTTCCCTACCTTTCGCCAATTGCTTTGGCTGATAGCTATCCTGTACCAGCGTTGGTAGATTATTATACTCGCATCGCTAATCTAATTGATGAGGAAACTGATAAGCTTAAACGAAAAAGCATTTTAACTGGCGCAGAGCATCGCTGGGAAATTATTGAAAGTCTTGAATTTCCTGAAGTCAACGCTGCTGATCCCAAGCAAGAACTGAGTCTCCTGTTTCAGCGCACTACTGATTTTGAACGATTTTTAGATGATATGAATTGTCTGAACAAGGGTCGGAAAGGAACGGATAAAACTGCTCTGTATTGGCTTCTACTTAAACATAAAAGTGTTGCTCAAAAACTAGCTCATGGTCGGTTAGATAATACAGTTTGCTTTTCCGGTCATGGTAGATTTCATGATAGCCGCCCATCTCGCGATGAATTCAAAACGATTCAGAAAGAATTACAGAGGGAAGAAGGATCATGGGAAGCTTTTTGGAGAGCTTATTTACTGCTTAGATTATTTAAAGAAAAGTATTTTAAGTTTCCTCGAGGTAAAAAAGGTGCAAATTTTAATGACTTGAAAGCAATTTTCAGGGATTTACCCGGAGACAGATGGCAATATGAGTATACTCAAAGTTTGATTCGTTTGTCTAGTGATTCAAGTTTACGGCTTATCGTCAAAGATGCAATAGATCTTATTGATGAACAAGCTAAAAGTGAATCTGAAACCCTTTGGTTTCTCTATGATGATTTAGATGAAGATTTTCCTGAAGTTTGTGAGGTAAGACACCAAGCAATGAGAAACGCTATAAAATTGCCGATATCTATGTCTACGGTTTCGAGATGATTTGCCAAGGTGCAGTGTAGTAACCGCCATCATACTCGACCCAACAAGCCCATAAACCCTCTAACTGACCTCTCAACTTGTGTGCCTTTAAACTGAAGTTCCCCCAACCAAAAAATCAAAACTGCCTCACCGGGCGGCTTTGCGCGATTTTTTAGCCGCCGTACATGGATGCCAATCACTGAAACATCGATGTAGCGGGGGTTTTCACCGATCTCTTCTCTATTGCAAAAATAGCGCGATACGTTTGGTGAGCCGGATTTGTTTAAAATAGATACACTAAGCCACAATTTTAAATCCTACCAAATCGTTGAACCAACGCAAAATCGTTGCTAATTAAGAATTATTCTCACCGTTTTTTTGACCGTAACGTTCTGTAAAGCAACAAATCTCTCATCTAAATCCACTCCTAAGAAAAGTTTTAATTATCACCGACAGACTAGACTCTGAACGAATCCCCGATCTGTGATAATGGATCAAGAGATTCCCCAGTTATCCAGGAAAAAGTCCACAAGAGAAAAACTGTATCCCAGACTACGAACCATCACCTAATGCGAATCTTATTTTTGCATTCCAACTTTCCCGCCCAATTCCGCCACCTCGCCGTTAGCTTGGCGCAAGACCCGCGTCACCAGGTTGTCTTTGGCACAACCCGCAAAGAAGGTCAATTACCTGGTGTTGCCAAAGCTATCTATGCACCGTCCCGCCAAGCCCGTCCAGAAACCCATCACTACGTCCGCCCCTTGGAAAATGCGGTGCTACAAGGGCAAGCGGTTTATCGCCTGTGTGAACAATTCAAAGCCCAAGGGTTTATTCCCGATGTGGTTTACGGTCATTCCGGTTGGGGTCCGACGTTCTTTATCAAAGACAGTTTCCCCAAGGCGAAATTGTTATGCTATTTTGAGTGGTTTTATCACGCTCATGGTTCAGACGCTGACTTCGAGCCAGCAGAACCCCTCAACGCCGACGATGAAGCCCGGATTCGGATCAAAAATGCGCCGATTCTGATTGATTTGTACACTTGCGATCGCGGACTTTCTCCCACCCATTGGCAGCAGCAACAGTTCCCCCCAGAGTATCGGGATAAAATTACGGTACACCATGATGGCATTGACACCAACTTTTTTCAACCGAAACCGGGACACAAATTAGTCCTCCCTCGGTTAAATTTAGACCTATCTCACGTCGAGGAACTTATCACTTATGTCGCTAGAGGGATGGAACCCTATCGCGGCTTTCCCCAGTTAATAGAAACCATTGCCTTACTGCAAGAAAAACGCCCCAATTGCCATGCAGTTATCGTTGGGGAAAATCGTGTTGCTTATGGAAAATCGCTTCCGGATGGCAAAACCTATAAGGATGCCATGCTAGAAAAATTTCCCCTGGATCTTAACCGCGTTCATTTTACCGGGTTACTTCCCTATCCCGATTATCTGCAAGTGTTACAAGCCTCTACGGTTCATATTTATTTAACCCGTCCGTTTGTTTTATCCTGGTCAATGTTAGAAGCTTTATCAACAGCGTGTTTAGTGGTGGCGTCGAACACTGCACCTGTAACTGAAGTCATTCAGGATGGGGTGAATGGTTTATTAGCCGACTTTTTTTCGCCCCAAGCCATTGCTGAACGGGTGGAAGAAGTGCTGAATCATCCTAACGGGATGGCGGCGCTGCGAGTTCAAGCGCGAAAAACGATTCTGGATCGTTATGATTTATCTCAATTATTAGTGCAGCATATCCAGTGGATCGAACAAGCTAATACGTTATAAGTCAATTGTAGGGGCGCAAAGCTTTGCGCCCGATTTAATGGTAATAGTTATTCCACAATTTTAGCTGGGTCACTCTAGTGGCGTGGCACACCTTATTTGGTGGATTAGAATTGTAGGGGCGCAAGGCTTGCGCCCGGTTTAACCCTTCGACTTCGCGGCAATTGAGCCTGTCGAAATTCAGGGTTAAACGTCAAATCTATTCCACAATTTTAGCTGTGTCAGCCCACTACTGGCTTGGCACACCTAATTTAGTGGATTAGCCTTATACCCAGAAAACTTATACGATTAGGGGCTAAAGCCCCTACTACGAACCTAATCTATCCCACGATTTTAGCTGTGTCAGTCCACTACAAGAAGTTTTAATTCGCATTAGCTCAGGGCGTGACGTTGAGCGTCTAATAACTCCTGGATTCCTATTTCTGCCATATCAATTAACTGATTAAGCTGAGTCCGACTAAAGCTTTCTTCTTCCGCCGTTCCCTGAATTTCAATAATATTTAATTCGTCGTTCATGACAATATTGAAATCCGTTTGTGCGGCGACATCTTCTTCGTACTTCAAATCCAAAAACGGCTCACCCGCCAACAATCCCACCGAAACTGCCGCGATTTGGTGACGGATTGGCGATCGCTCTAATTCTCCAGCTTGGACTAATTTATCTAACGCCTCAGCCAGGGCGACGTATCCCCCAGTAATCGAAGCGGTGCGGGTTCCTGCATCAGCTTGCAGCACATCCGCATCCACAAAAACGGTGCGTTCTCCTAATGCGGTTAAATCTACAGCCGCTCTTAAACTGCGTCCAATCAATCGTTGAATCTCTTGAGTTCGACCCGATAGTTTGAGTAATTCCCGGGTTTGGCGTTGGGGTGTGGCGCCGGGAAGCATCCGATACTCGGCGGTTAACCAACCACTACCTGTTCCTTCCAGAAATCGAGGGATTCCCGGCTGAATGGTGACATTACACAACACCTGGGTATCACCGCACTTGGTCAATACAGAAGCTGGTGCAAACTTAGTGAATCCGCGTACAAAACTGATGGGACGGAGTTGGTTGGGTTGGCGATGATCAGGACGTTGCCAAGACATGGTAGTTAAGTAGGTGTGAACAATTAAAGTTAACGGTGGGGATTGTCATTCGTCATTCGTCATTCGTCATTTGTTTATGTAAGGGTTTGAGGACTATTGACATAACTTGTCGGGTGTTAGGTTTATTTCCACCAACCTCCTTATTTCCGATTCAAAAAATTTTAATCGTCCAGTTCAAGTTTGTGCAAGATATTCTGCTGAACTTGCTCTGGCGGTTGGTCACCGTTTATCGTCAACAGCTTTTGACGATAGTCATAGTACTCCAGGATGGGAACCGTGCGCTCGTGGAATAACTCGATGCGGCGCGGGACAATTTTGGGATGGTCATCCAGACGAGACTTGGTTGATGTGCTGCTATCTTGAGCTTGGTTTTGGGATCGCTCCACGGAACGAGTCATCATCACGGATTCGGGTACGGTTAAGTAAATTGCCCAATCTAGCTGCTGATTTAAGTCCTCCAGCAGAAAATCCAATTCCTCGGCTTGGAACGCGGTACGGGGATACCCCTCCAACACCCACCCTTTCGCCGTGTCGGGTTGCATCAGGTGCTGGCGCATGAATTCGATCAGGATTTCATCTGGGACTAATTCTCCCTTCTCGACGTAGGGCTGCGCCTTACGACCTAAGTCAGTTTGAGATGCGATCGCACGACGCAAAATGTTACCACTGGAAATTTCTACCATACCGAGATGGCGACACAACTGTCGCGCCTGTGTGCTTTTCCCTGAACCTGGACCTCCCAGAATCACCAGTCTCACGATAATAGCTCCTCTGTTCCTAGCCTGGACAAGTCTTTCATGACAAATGTTGCACAAATCCTTTGCATCTGGGCAGGTTTTGACACTACTGACCGTCATTTTGCCACGAATCCCCGTGGATGAACATTCTCCAGATTAAGGTATTTTTCCCCATCTCCCTCCTCTTCTCTATCTTCCTCATCTCCTTCATCTTCCCTACGGAACTCACTCTTGACGGACTTGTAGATATGGTGTTTGATTAGGGATGCCACTGAAAAAAATACGCTATATCTTGTTCGCTGCATCGATTAAATTTCTAGTTACGGTTCCTTGAGGTACTTGTGAGTTTTGTGATACAGTGACAATGTAGGTAGGAATCGGGCAAAAGGGAGGACGTGTTGGATTTGATTTAAGTTGTAAATGGCTAGAATTCCCAGCCCAAAAGGATTCGGTGGAATAGCGGCTTTGGGCGATCGCTCCAACATGGTTAAAAGCGAATTCTGCCAAAAAGCTGTCTAAAGCGACCAATAGACACTGATCGAGGAAGGCTTGAGCTGTGTCCATTAGATTCATTGCTCTTTAATAGTTGACTATGGTTTCCCAGTTAGAAACTCCTACCCTTAATTCAACCCATCCCTTGACCTACACGCTAGAAGGGTTGGTACAAGTCTTTACCAGTTCCCAGCGCAGCTTTTTTACCAATGTGATAGCTCAAGGCTTGAGAATAGCTGGACAGGGGACACCAGTGCTGGTGGTTCAGTTTCTCAAAGGGGGTATTGGTCAAGGACACCAGCATCCAATTCGGTTAGGACAGTATTTAGAATGGATTCGCTGTGACTTACCGCGATATATTGATACCCCAGAGTTAGATGAGGCAGAACATAGTTCACTCAAGCAGTTGTGGCATCATACTCAGCAGGTCGTGTATGAGGGGAAATACTCTGTCGTTGTCCTTGATGAATTGAGTTTAGCGATCAACTACGGCTTAATCCCCCTCAGTGAAGTATTGAGGTTTCTGGAAAGTCGCCCTAGTTCCGTGGATATTATTCTCACAGGACCCGATATGCCCCCAGAACTTTTGGAGGTGGCTGACCAAATTACAGAAATTCGTCGCAGTCATCAGCCTTAGCCGCTATAAGCTGAAGCGGTGACAAGTTACTTGAATAGTAGGCAGGGTGTGGGGTGTGGGGTGTGGGGTGTAGGGAAAAATTGAACCCCTCTGTCAGTTTGGTACAGAATAGAGTAGAACACTGTACAATGTTTACCTGAACGTGTTTTGTCGCAAGGTACAGTGACATGGCAGCGGCAGCGAAAGCGGTTCGTTTCCAGCTTGGAAACATTGAGGTTTCTGGTTATCAGCTAACCTCTGATCAGGATCAGCGTTTGTTGTTCACCCACAGGCAAATCGCCGAAGTCGTGGGAAAAAGTAAGGGAACAGCGCAAAAGTTTTGTAAATCAAACGAAAACAACTTGCCAGAAACTGTCAAGACTGTGGTTCCGGACAAACCGAGACCGATCGCGTTATCATCCTGGGATGCAGCCGTAGCATTTTGGCAATATCAAGCGGATGCAGGGAATGAGACAGCAACGGCTTTAGTGGAAGCGGCGAATGCTACATCCTTAGAGACTCTCCAAATTAAAACAGCAAGTGATATCGAGTCAGTTGAGACTCCCTATCCCAAAGACATAGACGGTGCGATCGCAGAATTACCCCAAACCGATGAATTTCCCCTGGATAACCAACTCCAGCAACTGGATCAGGGGTTACAGTTAATCGCCAAATGGTTAGAAGAAGCGGGATTGGATCAACGTGCGATCGCGTCTTGGAAATTGAATGTACTCACCCAGCGTTTTCCGGCTTTAACCAGTGCAGCCAACGAAGCACAGCAGCTTTTAGTCACCGATTCGGTTGAGGAACCATCCGGGATGATCGCCTCCCAAGTGGCTGAGAAGGTGTCACAGCAATTAGGACGAAAAGTTAAAGCCGCTCAAGTCAACGCCGCACTCCATGAATTAGGCATTCAGGAATGGACAAAACCCGGTTCGAGGGAGCGGCGACTGACCGAGAAAGGAAAAGCATACGGGCGAGCCATGCTAGCCACCTCTAAAACCAATGCCTGGAGTGGAGCGCAACTGAGATGGTTTGATAATGTTGTACCTTTGTTATGTGACTTTTTCAAATCTTCAAAATAAAATAAGTCAATTGGTTGCCATTTAGGGTATCCTAGTAAGTCGGCTTATAGTGATCTGCGATGATTAAAAACGATACCTGGATAACTCAAATGGCTCAAAAGGGTATGATTACACCGTTTGAGTCTAAGCAGATGCGTCGTGTTGATGATTTACCTGTCATCTCATTCGGTTTAAGTAGCTTTGGCTATGACATCAGACTCTCACCGATGGAATTTCGTATTTTTCGACATATTCCCGGTACTGTAGTCGATCCAAAGAATTTTAATCCTGATAATTTAGAGCCAACAAAACTTTATACAGATGTTAATGGCAGCTATTTTATTCTGCCTGCACACTCCTATGGTCTAGGAGTTGCTCTAGAACGGTTAGAAATCCCTGAAAACGTTACAGTAATTTGTATTGGCAAGAGTACTTATGCCCGCTGTGGAATCATTGCCAATGTAACTCCGGCTGAAGCAGCTTGGCGAGGCTACTTAACATTAGAGTTATCTAACTCTTCCAGTGCGGATTGTCGAATTTACGCCAATGAAGGAATAGTACAGTTGATGTTTCTCGAAGGAGAATCGTGTTCCGTTAGCTATGAAACTCGTCAGGGTAAGTATCAGGATCAACCTAATTCTGTAATTATTGCTCGTGTTTGAACTCTCATTCAAAGTCTAATAAATATTGTGAGTTTAAGCGGGAGTGTTAAATGTCTATACTCACAGACACTGACTTGAAAAAGATTTTATGTTTTGATGAAGAACAGTGGAATAAAAAAGAAAAAACCCTGTTAATTCAGAATGGCTCAGATGATTGCATAACCCCTATGGGGTATGATTTGCGGGTAGGAGGATTTTGCAAAAGATTTATTGCTAAGCCTAATCTAGTCACTCTAAACGAAAAAGGTAAAATAGAAATTAAACCAGGAGATATTGCTCTGATTGGAACTTTAGAAAAAATAAAAATGCCTCAAGATGGATCAATATCAGCTTTGATTTTATCAAGAGTATCTCAAGTTTCAAGGGGGTTATCTAATATATCCACAAAAGTTGATCCTGGATGGGCAGAAGGAGAATTAATAATACCAGTGCAAAATTTTTCCAGAGATACGGTAAAACTAAGCTACGGGGATAAACTATGCACTATAGTTTTTTTTGAAAATACTTCCAATTCATCTTCTTTATATGACTCAGGAGCAAGTAGAGAAAAATTCTTTAAATTACTTGCTCAAACTCGCAAGCAGTCGCTAAATCGAGAAATTATTCTGGGTATAACATCTGTGACTATTGTCGGAATTGCTTTTGCCGTAGGATGGCTTGTATTTAAAAATAGTTTGGGATTCGCTGTTACTGTAACGGTAGGAATCGCATTAGAAAAAGTAGCTTCAGGAATAGCCGCAAGATTACTAGGAATAAGATAAATATTAGTCATTGTACTACTATAATAAAGAGGATCACTGGACTATTTCATAGGTTGAGTAAAGTGGAACGATTTTGTATCGATGTAATTGCAGCAACACCAAATCCGCAACAACTGGTTTGGGCAGCAATGCACCAAGATTACTCAGAAGATTATGTTTGGCATAGCCGCGATCGCTGGCCCCCCGAACAGCGGTCAGGTGAACTGATTGTTAAGCATTTGTTGGCGGGTGAGCGAGGACATTATGGATGCTTAGAACATCCCCAAATTACGTTTAATGTTGGTTATTTCCCTCACTCAATGATGCAGCAAGTTCGCACACATAGAGTTGGCGTGAGCTTCGATGTTCAATGTTTGGCGGCTAATACTCAGGTAACGTTTGTTAACGATAAGGGGGAAACGTCCAAAGAACTCAGAATAACGATTGGGGAGTTGTACGACCTATGGACAAATGGTGAAAAAAATATCCCTCAAAAATCAATATCAAAGATAAAGCGAGAACCGTATAAACCCTATCACAGCAACGGGGAAAACCGCATCCAATCAATGAAGTTGCGCGTTCTCAATGAAGACAAGGGATTATTTGAAATGGGGACTATTAAAGATGTAATATATAGTGGAATTCAGCCCGTTTATCGAGTCACTTTAGCCGATGGTAAAACCCTTGATTGCACGGTAAATCATCGCTTGTTTACAGCAGCAGGTTGGCAGAGGATGGGTGATGCCGTTGGCTTAGTCATATCGGCAGATGGCTGCGTTATCAAACTAACAAAGTCTTGCTCGGTGATGTGTAATGGTATAGCCGTGGCTAGTAACACAGAACTATTACAGTGGCAATCTCAGCTACAGTCTACTGGTACTAACATTCAGGCGCACCCCGTCAACGTTATTAAGGTTGAGTATCTGGGTGAACATAAGACCTATGATTTAGAGGTAGACGGTGAATGGCATAACTTTGTCGCTAATGGAATGGTGGTTCATAATTCCTTTCGCTATACTGGACAGCGAATTATTAATGTTGCTCAAGGAAAGCAAGACGTAGAAGAGGTATTTTACCTACGCCCTGTGGGAAACTACACAAACCGTCAGGGAAAGCGTTATTTCTATTCTGAAGCCCAACGGAATGAAGATCTAAAGTGGTGTTTAGCGGCGTGTCAACGGTATCAGCAACGAATTGAAGAAGGCTTATCTGAAGAACATGCTAGAGGCTTGATTCCCTTTGACGCCAGACAGAATTTTGTCCTCAGTTGTAATATGCGATCGCTGATGCATCTTTTAGACTTACGATGGAAAAAAGATGCTCAACTAGAGGCGCAGAAGTTCTGTGAGCTTCTCTATGTACATTTTGAACAATGGTCTCCGGCTGTCGCTCAGTGGTATAAAGAAAACCGTGCCAAAAAAGCTAAATTATCGCCCTAAATCGATGCCAGATTTTCTAAAAACTGTAACAAAAGCGACAAAATCCTCCCTGTTGTAGAGACGTTCCGGCGGAACGTCTCTCCTACTTAGCAAGTTAGGATAATCTCCCTCTCCTTAAAACTTTAGTTTGTATCTGAGGTAATTCAGCCGCACTCATCCCATCCACTATTGTTCGCTTCAGCATCGGATTGTCTTGATGGGTAAACCCCGTATCACTATCAGGATGAAACACCACAACAGTTAAGCTGTTGTGATGAGTCCGAAACTTATGCAAACTATTCGCTGGAATCAAGAAAAGAGTACCCGGTTCTACACTCGTGACAACCTGTGGAGTTTCAACGTCCCCGGCACCAGCTACCACAATGCCAATGCGATAGCTTGGGTGAGTATGCAAGGTTTGATTGACCCCTGGTGGAAAATACATAGCATTTAAACAAGGATCACCTAACTTGATAGGAGGGATGAGTAGGCTATTTGTACCACCGTCAATATAAGCAAATCGACCCGTTGGTTCAATGGCTCCACCTAAACTGAACATTCCTTGATAGTTTAGACAAGTAATCACCATTCCCGATGAATTTTGTCCCTCAATATAACCTTGATTCGGCAAACAGAAGTACATCCAAGGGTGTAGACGATAATGTTCTGAACGCCATCGCCGAAATAGCAGCGGATGTCCCTGGTGAATGAACCCGAAGTGAGTTCCCGTTGTTGGCAGCTCAAGGGAGCCTCCTTGCCAAGTTCTCAAGATTGCTGGGAATGTATCCTGACTAAGATCCTCAACACTATTGTGTTGGAGTGAGTAGAGTTTCAGAGTCATGGTGATTGTCTTCAAATAACTACGACAGAGCAGGGGAAAAATAGAGTATCCATGATTTCTTGACGCCGCTCAGGGGCTAACATACATCCATCACTATTTAAGCATTCGACGAGAAGTTGAATGATATAGTAATATTGTCTTAGTTTTTCTTTCTCCTGTAAGTTAAAGTATCCCTCTTGTCCAATATGATGCCGTGTTTTAGCCACTTCTCTGGCTTTATCGGCAATTTCTCTCGTCGTCTCATCATTCGGGAATTTTCCATTCAGGCGTTGTAAGAGTGTTCTGAGTAGTTCTCGTTCTTTCATGGCTAATTCCCCTGAATTTAGAGCAATTTTGATGGCGAACAGCATCACGGTGTTCGCCGATTTAGCAGCGGTTATTTTTTTTGTCGGCTCAGATATTTTGTTATCGTAGTTTTGGGCTATGGAAAGGGCATCTTTTAACGTTACTCCTGGTAACATACGAGTCAGAAAACTGGCACAAACTAACTGATTAGCTCGTCGATCCAATTGCAAGGCAACCGAGCGATTTTCATCAATTTCAAAGTCAATATCAAAGTAAAACGCTCGCACAGCCGCCGTTTTAATCCCAGAAAGTTCTGGCGCTGCAGCCAGCTCACAGACTTGGGCTAAGAAACTCTGAAACTTATCTGATCCAGCCAGCAGTTGATCGGCTCGCTGCTTGATAGATAATAACAAAATCGAAGCATCTCGTAGCATCTCAGCCATCAAAAGGAAGACTTCTCGCCAACGCCGCTCCGTAACATATTGCATCAGTTGTGCCAAGGCGGAGTCCAAAGCATTACTATGAAAAACGATTTCTTGGGCAACGAAATATTCATGAAAGGTGAGGTGGGAAAAGGAGTAAATGCCTTTGGCTCGCTCAACTAATAAACCATGTTGTGCTTCAATAGAGTGTAAAATAGCTTCACTATCGAGTTGGAGGTATTCAGGCTCAGAGCTAGTCTTGGGCAGTTTGCGAATATAGTCGGCAATAAATTGTTCAACAAAGGATTGCCTAAAGAAGTAATCTTTGTGCTGGAAGGTGATCAGCGCCAGTTGACTGAGCAAATCCTCTTTGCGTTGAGGGGACAATTTTTTATAGGCTTGATCTCTGTGAATACCACGTTTAGCATCCCATTTTTTCAATAGAGCATCAATCCCTTCCTTATACAATTCAGAACGGGTACTTGGACAATCTCCTGATTCTTCAAATGCTAGACAAACGAGAGTGAGAAGGAGTGGACTTACGGCGAGCTGTTGAACTCGAGAGTTCTCGGCTAGGTACTCAATCAATCGACTCCCACTGATTGGCTTACCGTTAAACCACTTGTTGATAAATGCCTCAACTTGATTTTGATCAAAGTCAGCTATTTCCACCTCTGTAAACTTTTCAAAAGTGTATTCCCAGGCGGCAATACGACAAGTCATGACAAAGTGGTTATGCCAAAATTGTTGAGAAAAGTCCCGAATCTCTTTGATCACGCGATCGTGATCTTCTGCTCTGATTTCATCTAAGCCATCTAAGAGGATTAATGCCTTACCATAGTGAAAAAGGGTGGAAAAATCACTTATCCACTGATCGTGGACAATTGGGCTGGTTCTTGGCAACGCTTGGTTAGCCACTTTTTGGCTAATGTATTCCAGCAAACTCGGCTTACCTTCTGCCTCCGCAAAGTCTTTCAATGTGACGAAGATAGGGACTCGTTCAGTTTCAAAGTTTCCGGCATTGCATTGAATCGCCAAGTATTTAAGAAAAGTGGTTTTACCCGCACCCGGTTTGCCCAAAATAATTAACTTCTGGTAGGTTTGCACCGCTGCCAACCCGGATATCCGTTCTTCTGTAATCTTGCCTAAGCCAAAGCGATGGAAGTCATCAGCGTCACATTCCTGTAAAAGTTGTTCAATCCGTCTGTGTTTGCGCCCCGTAATCTGCTCTAGGATATTCACGTTGGTGTAAATATCGTTAACTTCAATAGGGTGAGACATATCCAGTACTCGCATCGTGCCGCATTGTTCCCGAATACTGGAATAGACTTTCTGGCGCAAATCCTGTATAAGGATATCTAGGTCAGTCCTATTATCGGGGTTGCTCTGAGTTGGATTCGATGCCACTATTGGATGAGAAGACATCGATAAACCAGCAATGTCTTGCCAATCTAAATCCAGATGTTCGCAAATCTTGATAAAGAGTGGCTGCGCCACAGGCTTTCCCTTAAAGAAATTCGTGATCGGCTGCCGACTACAGCCCACTCGAAGTATCAAGTCCTTCTGCATTAAATCGGCGCTGACTAGGGCTTGTTTGGCAACTTGAATTCCATTTGTGGATGCTTTGAGTGACGGCTTTGCCATATATATGGAATACCTAAATTTTGCAAAAGTGATCTTATCGTAATAGTGTAACAAATATAGAGGATAAACAGTCTTTCGCCTGACATGACTCAGTTAAAATCTACTTGAATTCGCCAAAGTCGTTGATATAAATATGCCCAAAAAGTGCAGAATAAACTTTAGGTTTAATGAGGCTAATTAAAATTGCTTAAGTCAGTCATTGTTTTGGAAAAATAGGATTAAAGATAATTTTTTATAAGTGCAACTATTCCCCGACAGCTTATCGATAATGACAATCGTAATCAAGTTTCATCAAATGCCTTAACACCTACTACTTATTCAGCAAGCCCTAACTAATCTTTATCCCCAACTCCCTGATTGAGATAGGACTTACGCATAGCCTCTATCTATAGCGTGCGTTACGGTTCGCTAACCCACTATTGGAACTATATATGCTTAATCGGCGTAAGTTCTGTGATAATCGCCTGGATGTTAAGTTTTATAACAAACATTGCTCTTTGGCATAAAATTACCCTTAACCGTCAGAATTTATAAACAAAGGCTGAGCAATGGCTTACTGAAAATGGTACAAAATACTAAGTATATTGACTCATTGACAAAAAGCACATCCGTTAATGTTTTATTAAATAGATTTAAATAGGATTTAAATAGGATTTAAATAGAACATGCTTGACAAAAACCTAGGCAAAAGATAAACTTATCTCATTTATTACATAGGATTTAGCCTAATATGGCAATACAAATGGGTACTATCTTGATCAACCGCTATCAAATTTGCCAGGAACTCAGTCACAAAGCGGGACGACGCACATTATTGGCACAGGATCTTCACGCTCAAAAATTAGTGATTGTCAAAATTCTGCAATTCGACCAAGGTTTCCAGTGGGATGATTTGAAACTATTTGAACGAGAAGTGAAAACCCTGCAAAACCTCAATCATCCAGCGATTCCCAAGTATCTGGATTACTTTGAGCTTGAGACTGAAAATATTCATGGTTTTGCTTTGGTACAAACCTATATTGATGCTCCTTCTTTAGAAGCAGCAATTCAGAATGGACGGAAATTTTCTGAAACAGAGGTGATCGAATTAGCCGAGGGACTGTTGGATATTCTCATCTATATCCACGGGCAAATACCGCCAGTAATTCACCGTGATATCAAACCGAGTAATATCCTCCTCACTAACCGTTCTGGCAACAGTATTGGCGATATCTATTTAGTAGACTTTGGCTCCGTACAAACGGTGGCAAGTAAAGATAGCGGTACGATTACTATCGTCGGTAGTTATGGTTATATTCCGCTGGAACAATTTGGTGGAAAAACAACCATGGCGTCGGATTTGTATAGTTTAGGGATGACTCTAATTTATTTAATTACAGGTGTCCATCCAGCCGAACTGACTCAGGTTAATGGACAGGTTAAATTCGATAGTAGTGAGATTAGCCGTAAGTTTTCAAGGTGGTTAGAGAAGATGACACATCCTCATCTTGATCGACGATTTGACTCAGCTAAATCAGCACTGACTGCGCTGAAATCAGAAGATGGAAGCAATGGAGATTATCTCAATCTTCGACCCGCTGGGAGTAAAGTTGAACTGTACCGCGATCGCGATCGACTGAAAATAGTAACTTTAGGTATTGATGTGTCAACAGAGAGTTCCTGTGTTAGCGTTGTTGGCATTTTTTCGACAATTATAGTTATTTTTATTGTGGTTTTTAATTTGGGTGTCACTGGATATATTTTCACGGTATTCGTTGGAATATTTTTGCTTATCTTTGGTACTATACATATTTTAAATAAAGTTAAATATCCGCGTCATACAATCATGTGTATTGCTCGAACTGCCAGTATACGTATAGGGACTTTTCATGAGCGATCACAACCTATTCAATGGCAAACACAATGGTCTCATTTTAAAGACATTAATCTTTTGGCGTACAATCCGGGATACAAATTTGATCGCTATTTAGATGAGCAAAGGCAAGTAATACAAAGAGGAACCGTTATTGTTCCTCCAAGTTTATCTATCTATGCTGGAAATATTGAATACAAAGTCGGGAATAATCAACTCTCTCAAGCAGAGTTATTGTGGCTGGGAAAGGAATTAAGTGATTTCCTAGATTTGGAAATGCAAACAATTTACCCGACTCCAAGAGTGCCACCAGAACCGCCTAGTTGTGGGGGCTGTTAGTCTTATTAGATAGAGGAAGTAGTCATGACACCAGAGCAGGAGGACTTATATGCGCGGATATGTGAATTTAAATTAGATCAGCCATCAGCTAGCTTTCCTTTTTCGGCTAAATTATCTTGGGAATATCAGTGGACAGGAATTTATACCTATCGAGCAATTCAAGAGTACAAAAAATTTGTGTTTCTGGTGATGGTGGCTGATCAAGTATTATCTCCTTCTACAGTAGTTGATCGAGTCTGGCATCTCCATCTACTTTATACCCAGTCTTATTGGGATGAATTTTGTGGCAAAGTACTCCATCGATCATTGCACCATGTACCAAGTTTAGGTGGAAAAGAGGAGGGACTCAAATACTACGATCAATACTGTCGAACCTTAGCAATCTATCGTTGTTATTTTGGTCAACCCCCCGCAGATATTTGGAATCCGCCCAAGTTGAGAGGCGAAGGTGTATCCTTTCAATGGATTAATCGTCATCGATACTGGATTATCCCAAAACTAAATATATTCGCAGTAGGTCAGAAATGCTTGGCAAAGATGTTAACCGTGATCATGAAACTCCTGTAGAGGAGAGATATAGCAACCGCTATAGCGGTTAGGACACATCATTTAGTAGAGACGTTCCGCCGGAACGTCTCTACAACAGTTCGGAACGTCCTAATCGAGGTGTCTACTGCTATATCGGTAGCTTTTTTCAATAGTCAATAGTTATGAAAAAATTAAAGAAAATGAATGAAAATCATTATATTGGCTTACTACTGATCTGGCTGGTATTTGGTGTTGAACTCCTGATCCAGCCCACAGAGATTAACCGGGGACAAAGAGTGCGATCGCGTTCGTTTCGTCAGGAAGACAGTTTGTTAGTCAGTCGATAATCACGCCTACATGCAAATGTCAGTTACACGGCGGGTAAACGCACCTGAAAGCAGCTTCCCACGCCAACCTGACTCGTCACCGTGATTTTCCCGCCATGACGCTGCGCGATCGCAGCCGCAATAGCTAAACCCAACCCTGTCCCCCCCTCGCGCCGAGAACGGGCTTTGTCCGCCCGCCAGAAGCGATCAAACACAAAGGGTAATTGTTCTCGCTCAATGCCAATTCCGGTATCTTTAACACTCACAATAGCAAAACGATTAGTTTTCGCTAAAATCAAGTCTACTTTCCCTTGAGTCGGCGTATATTGAATCGCATTTTCCAGCAAGTTACAAAATAAACGACTCAGTTGTGATTCATCCCCTACCACAGAAACTGTGGCTAGCCACTGAGACTGGAGTGTCACCTCTTTACCTTGTGCAAAAGGTTCTAATAACTCCAGCAAGTTCTTTAAAATATTATTCAGAGAGATTGTACTTTTCTCACGGCTAGGCGTTGATATCTTACTATCGTTTCGCGCTAAAAAAAGTAAGTCTTCTGATAAGTGACTCATCTGATCCGTAGCACTCGCGATCGCCGCTAACTTTTTCGCATCTTTGGGATGAATTCGTTCCGGATGATTTCGCATCACATCAACCGATGCTTTAATCGCCATCAAAGGGCTGCGTAACTCATGAGAGGCATCCGCCGTAAACTGCTTAAGTTGCTGAAAACTTTGCTCAATTGGCTCCACAGCTTTCTGTGTCAACCACAATCCACCCAAACCTACTAAACCTAACCCCATAACACCACCCATTCCCAATCCCCACAGCATTTGGCGTTGGACAATTTGGATATCCTCCATCGATTGCGAGGCGCGAATATACCCTTCTAGAGAGGGCTGATTGGGAGTTGAGCCATCTTTAAACACAGAAATGGTATACGTGCGAACCTGTCTAGGCTTTTGCTTTTCCTCTTGAGTTTGAGAACCGACTCGGAGTCGAGAGTCCAACTCTAGAGCGCCTCGACTTGCCAAAAGTTGACCCTTGGCATCAAACCATTCTAAGCTTTGCTGATCCCGATTAAAAATATCACGCCAGGGAACCGCATCCACTTGATTAAGATATTGAGGTCCCTTCATTTTCACAGGCGTAAACGAGGCGGCGGCGGCTTGAGCCAGAGTCAATAGTTTTTTATCCAGTTGGTAATAAAGATTGCGGCTAACAAAGACATAAACTCCCGTGCCAAAGAGACTCAAAATTGCTGCCATTACAGTTAGGTAAGACAACAATAGACGCCAGCGCAAACCTTGAAACATTCTAAGAACCGTAGAGACGTAGCATCCTACGTCTGAGTTTTGATTGTGTAGGGGCGGGTTTATGTGCTTTCGTTTCACTAGGTATAATAACATTTATTCAAAACCCGCCCTGACCGAGCGTAGGGGCGGGTTTTACCGATAACCTTGAGGAAAAAACCTCTAACTGAACTCAACCCGCCCTGACTAACTTATGATGTTTGAATTATAAATCTTTCCCAATCACCAATCACTGTTTCAAACGATAACCCAAACCATAAACCGTTTCAATCAAATCACTGGGAGCGCCGCCAGCTTCAAGTTTCTGTCGCAAACTGCGGATATGCGCTTTCACCGTCGCTTCTTCCGGGAGTCGCTCAAAGGGCCAAAGATGTTCTAAGATTTGAGCGCGGCTAAATACACGACGACCATGGCGCAAGAAAAATTCTAACAACGAATATTCTTTGGGTGAAAGCGATAAGAGGCGAGCTTCATAAAAAACTTCACAGGTACTTGGATCTAACCGTAGTTTACCCCACTCCAATACCGGGGGGGCGGTGGAAACACCCCGACGTAGTAAGGCTCGAATGCGAGCTGATAACTCTTGCAGGTCAAAGGGTTTAACCAAATAGTCATCAGCTCCTGCATCCAATCCCACAACCTTATCCGTAATTGTATCCTTAGCCGTTAGCATCAGAATCGGAGTGCTACAGCCTTGGGAGCGTAGTCGCCGACAAAGTGTAATCCCATCGATTTTGGGTAACATAATGTCGAGCAAAATTAAGTCATAGGTGACAGAATCAGCGAGATTGAACCCTTCCTCTCCATCATGCGCCACATCGATCGCATAATGTTGATCGGTGAGATCTTCTTCTAGGGCATCGGTAATGCGCTCATCATCTTCCACGAGTAAAAGTCTCATCTCTGACACCTGTTACTTAATAGAACCTATCGCTCCCAAGGTAAGCTGTTCACGTTCTGATCAAGCTAGGTTTAGGGCGTAGCCTCACCGTCTTCTTCTTCCTCTCCAGGCATAGCCTCTTCCTCTCCAGGCATAGTCTCTTCCTCTCCAGGCATAGCCTCTTCCTCTCCAGGCATAACCTCAGTTTCACCTGCTGGAGTTGGCTCTTCTACACCCGTCTCATCAGGTGTAGTTGTATCAGTCTGACAAGCTCCCAGCAATGATGTCAAACCCAATAACAGTGAAAAAGCGATAATCTTCAGCTTCACAGCATTACCTCCTAAAATTTTCCAAATTCAACCTTCTTACCGGGGTAATCAAGTTGCTTATACCTTTCTACTTGGCGTTCATCGCCGTTAAACCCTTAAACAGCCCTGAATTTTTCGGGTTCATCTGCCAAGTTAAACTCAAAAAGTAAAAAACTCGATAAAACCGCCCAATAGTTTCCGCCTTGCCATAAAACCCGTAGCCACTCCGGTAGGCATCATCCTGTCATGAGTCCGATCTCCGACGCCCTAGCTTCAAGTCATACCAGACGATCATCCCGATAAAATCGATAAAATGAATAATCATCTTGAAACGGATAATCATCAATAACATGATGGATAATACCGCTATCAATCAAAATTTGTCCGATGCGAATCGCTTCTTGTCGAGAACCCTGAGTCCGTTGTGCTAGCCATTCCACGGCTTCTGCACCAATGAAGCATTGAGGATAAAGATTTCCTCGATAGCGGCGGTCTTTTATTTCTACACCATCTGCACCCCGCATCGCTGCAACTAATGCTTCAATTTCTGCCTCGGTTAGGGTTTTAGTTGGAGTGATTGTCCGGGATACTGATCCGGATATCTCAGTCGTAGCCGCGAGGGAATCTTGCGGTTGAGATTGGGAAGTAGGGTTGGATTGATTCCCATTCGTCGGCTCAATTGATCGAGGAGACGATGTTGATGCATCCCGATATAATAACAGGTTAAAAATTTCGTCAAGTTTAGGCGATCGCAGATGTAAATCCCGTTGCGGAAAGGGAATCTCAATCGTATGATGACGCAGACATTCCTCAATCCGATAGTTGAGATCACTTTTAACTTTAAACTGTTTCTTCGGTTCTCCTGTCCACACCAGTAAATCAAAGTCCAGGGAACTCTCCCCAAACCCTTGAAACCATACTTGAGGCGGCGGTTGCAGCAGCACTTCGGGATGATTTTTCACGGCTTCGAGTAACGCGGTTTGGACTTTATCGATATCTGATCCATACGCCACACCCACAGGAATCCGCAGCCGAGAAATCGGATTCCCGTGACTCCAGTTAATTACCTCAGTCTCTAAAAAGCGTGAGTTGGGTACGATAATCGTAACTTGATCTAACGTACAAATCTCCGTACTACGTGCGCCAATGCGTTCTACGGTTCCCAGTAAATCACCGACTTTGACAAAATCGCCGATTTGGATGGGGCGTTCAAAGGTAATAATAATCCCGCTAATAAAGTTATTAGCAATATTCTGAACCCCAAAACCAATCCCCACACCGAGTACACTGGCAAGAATGGTTAAAGATCCAACATCTAAACCCCAAATTTGTAACAGAACAATCAATCCGAGAAAGGTGAGAACATACTGAGTGAGGACAGTAATCACCTCTTGCAATCTTGGTTCAGCTCCGGTGTGGGCTAAGACATAGGATTTAAACAGTTTAGTCAGAGCACTAACCGCAAACCACAATCCAACAGTTAAGCCCAAAAGCAATAGTAATTCTAGGGCAGAATATTTACTACTACCTAAGCTAATCACTGGTGCATTAAGAATGCCAAAAACCTTAGCGATAAAATCGAATAACTCATAGCGCCAAATCCGACTGGCGGGAAACAAATCAGTCACATAATAGGCGATTGCGATCCATAATCCGCCCTGTAACCCTAGTTGGGCAAGGCGTACCATGAATTGGGCGGGATCTTCCCAGGCGTGAAAGGAGGATGTCGGTTGTCCTAGCCACACTCTCAAGCGATGAGACACCCATTTGCCCAGAAACAGTAAACCCAGATGAATCGCGATCGCAACCAGTATCGCCCCAAGGACAAAGCCTAACGCCTGACGAATATAGGCGGGCGATCGTTCAAATTGGGCTTGTACAAATGCCTTTTCCAGAATTCTCTGCCAAATTCGGGCTTGCTGAAGAGCCGTTAGTTCTGGTAGGACATCCTTGTCGGTTACAGTGAGTAAATGGTCTGACTCAAGCAAGGAAGGAATAGTTAGCGTGGTTTGATCCTCTGTCTGATTCACTTCAACGCTTGCAGGTTGAGAGGATTGCACCGCTTGCGCCAAAATATCGTTGATCCGCTTTGCCCGATTTTCTGCTGTATAGTTATTATTTAAACTTCTTACCTCTAATAAAACGCGACCATCTAGCACGATTGGTGCTTTGTCATTATGATTGGTTGGGGATGTTTGGGCAAAGCTGGGAAATGGGTTCAGTGTTAGCAGCAGCGTCAATAATCCTAACAGGATAAACCGCCAACGTCTTAGAGGGAGCCGGGGGAGCCGGGGGAGCAGAGGGAGCCGGGGGAGCTGGGGGAGCATTTTTAGGGATGGGTTATTTTCACAAATGACTACTAGCGCCGGATTTAAGAAATCACTAATTGGGTAAATTAATTGGATAAATTGAATGCTTCATAAGCCAGGGTGAAGGATTGTTGATCATGTTGACGAAACCTGTTAAAACTTGGTTGTAAGTTCCATAAACTTCTCGATCGACTTGAATATCCATATAGCTACATTTAACAGCAAACTCTATCCAAGTTTGAGTTTCAGCCGCTTCTGCTTCACAGTCATTCAATTTAGCAATAAAGGCAGCTTCATATCGTCTTTTACGCCATGGTTCTGCTAGATTGGCACAAACTGAGCGAGAAGAACGACGAATCTGGTCAGTTAAAGAATATCGCTCCTCTACAGGAAATTTTTTAGATAACTCGAAAATTATCATGGCTGAATCAAACGCCATCTTATAAACTTCTAAATCTCTATGGCTTTTCAACATGTTTCTACTCATCTTCCTCGACTAAACCAAATACTTACTACTCAAATAAACTCTAAGTTAGTCCTCCCCAGCCTTCCCAACTCCCTCAGCTCCCCCAGCTCCCCCCGCTTCCCCAGCTCCCCCAGCTTTATTTCACCAGACGACTACTAGACGGCTCTGTGGGCGAAGGTTGAGGACGCGATCGCTCTAAAATAGTGCTGGCTACTGCCCATGCACCAAATGTGGTTAATAACAAAACCCCTATCCCAATCGCCCAGATCACCACTTTCTTTTGGGGGATAGACTTCATCGACGGTGTAAAACTGGATACATTGGGACTCTGGGCGGTGGCGTTCAGATCATTGCTGTGGACTAAGGTGGCGGTCATTTTATAGGGACCCATCCGTAGGGTATCTTTAAAGGAAATGGGTTGATTGGCTTGGCGCAGGGGTCGCCCATTTAGAAAGGTACCGTTAGCACTACGTTGATCGGTAATATAGATTTGGTTGTTTGCCATCGTAATCAGGACATGAAACCGGGAGATCTCTGGGTTCGCCAGTTCTAACCGAGATACCGACTCTCCTCCCCAATACTCTGGCATTTGATCCAATTCTCGACCGATCGCGATCGGTGCAGCTAAGAGCGATCGCTTAACTTCCCCCATTTCTGGATCTTCCCAGGTTAATTGAATATACATAGACGTGGTAGACCTCGAACACCTGTTATAGTAATGGTTCGCGTTTTTTGAGTGATAATGTAGACATTTGCTGAAACCGCAACGCCTGTTGTCACGTCAAATTTTTTGGGTCGTCGATTCAACAATCGGGTAAAGGATTCTGAATAAGGATAATGATGATTAGGTCACTATCAAAATCATATCGTTAAAAATAATTAAGATAGTAGGTCAAGGCTTCAGTTTTCCTGTAATGAGCGGTAGGGCATGAGCTTCAATCTTTTCCGTCGATTTCAATCCACAAATACGGATCAACCTCTCGGTGGACGCTATAAAATCGAGTGTCAACTGGGAATAGGCGGATTTGGTCAAACCTTTCTGGCGCAAGATCTCCACTTACCTGGACACCCCCAATGCGTGATTAAGCAACTTAAACCTAAAACCACTGACCCCGCCAGTCTGGAAACCGCTAGACGCCTATTTGACACCGAAGCTCAAGTCCTCTATCAACTGGGTAATCATGACCAAATTCCCCGGCTGTTGGCACATTTTGAAGAGAATCAGGAATTTTATTTAGCACAAGAATTAATTCTTGGCAATCCCCTCACCCAGGAATTTAAAAAAGGTCAGCAATGGTTAGAATCTAAAACTATTGCCTTACTACAGGATATTCTCCAGGTTTTGGCGTATGTCCATGAGCAAAATGTGATTCATCGCGATATCAAACCCTCTAACCTGATTCGCCGCCAACAGGATGGCAAAATTGTCCTAATTGACTTTGGTGCGGTGAAGCAAGTTACCACTCAATTTAGTCATCCTCAAGGACAAACCAATTTAACTATTTCCATTGGTACTCAAGGCTATGTTCCTAAAGAACAGTTGGGTGGACAACCCCGGTTTAGTAGTGATGTGTATGCAGTGGGTATCTTAGGGATTCAAGCCTTAACCGGGACACATCCTCGATTGCTGCGGGAAAATCCGGAGACGGGAGAAATTCAGTGGCGTGATTTAGCCCCTCATGTTAATCTCAACTTGGCAGAGGTTTTGGATCAGATGATTCGGTATGACTTCCGCGATCGCTATCAAACCGCCACCGAAGCCTTAGACGCCCTGCAAAGCCTATCCAGCGATATCCCAGCCTCCGATACAACGCAACGATTACCCGATTCCTCAGACACCACAGCATCGCTTCCAGAACATTCAAAGCCTCTCTCCTTGCAGGAGAGAGGTTTGGAGAGAGGTCTTCCAGATTCCCCAGCCACATCCCCATCAGACACCAGTAGCACTCAGTTACCCGAAACCTGGCGGAATTCTCAACCCGCATCCGGGAGTTCAGTCCCCACGATTGTTACACCCGGTTCCAACCCAAAACGAGGGCTGAATCTGTGGTGGGTTGTAGCAATTTTAGGCATTGTCGGCGGAATTGCTGGAGTCGCGACAACACGGCTGATTCCGCAGTTTACCAGCAAAACGACGAATCAGAGTCAGGAATTAACTGTTAATTCTGCGAACTCTGCAACTCAAGCCTCCCCCAGATCATCCCTTGAATCTTCCTCCACGGAGGAGACAACGACGAATCCCAGTTCAGACTCAGAATCACCTACGTCTGAACAGCCTACTCCTGATACACCAAAACCCAATAACCAATCCTCTCCTGTTCCTTCACCGGAATCAACTCCTTCCCCTTCTGTGAAAAAGTCACCCCCAGTCACTCAAAATCCTGCACCCCCCAAACCAGCAACGTCAACACCAACTCCCGTAGCGCCAAAGCCAACAAAGGTTCAGCCAACACCATCACCTGTTCCATCGGCTTCTCCTTCCCCTAATACCGCCAATGCCAAAACCCATTGGCAACGCTGCTATGATTTAAACACTCAGGTTCGTCCAACCGAAGCGATTCAGGCGTGCGATCGCGCTTTAGCCATTAACCCTGATTATCCGGAAGCGTTATGGAGTAAAGGCGCAGCGTTAGATCAGTTGGGAAGACATCAAGAAGCGCTAAACCTCTACGAAAAAGCCACAACCCTGAAGCCAGATTTTGCCGAAGCCTGGATTAATCAAGGCGTGGCGTTGATTTTATTAGGTCAACCGGAGAAAGCAATTCCGGTTCTTGATCGCGCCACTCAGCTTAAACCCAATTCTGCAAACGCTTGGATTAACAAAGCCGAAGCCTATATGGAATTGGAACGATTTGATGACGCGATCGCATCTTTGAAAAAGGCGTTAGAAATTCAACCTAATAATGAATATGCTGCAACCATGTTAATCGCAGCCGAGGCGAAGAAATGACAGTACATTATGACGCAAGATCCTTACTTCAACGGTTTGATGAGATAGGATTGCCTATATTCTCAACTAGGGGCAATACTGCTCGGTTAAGAACAGTATACGGGAATGAAACCCTTGAAATATCGTGGTTCATCGTTCCCAAAAAAGGCTTATCCGAGCAGTATTGAGCAGTATTGAAACCAGAGGCTTGTGTATTTCCGTTGCTATGCCGTGCGATCACTTGTGTTAGCCTGTATGTGTTGTATAGACAAAACAGCCAATGAAAGCTAAGACGGCAACGATAAGGATAGAGCCTGAGCTATGGGAGCAATTTAAGCAGGAAGCTCGTAAGCAGGGGCGTACAGCCAGCGATGTAATAATCGATTTTGTACAGCAATTCGTTGAAAACTCGCAAGGCAAGCCACCCAAGCCCGTTGCCATTGGTCTATTCACTGAAGATGAGATTAGAGAGATTGTCAATCATGAGCTAGACAAGCGCTAACTTAACCGATTGTCAGTAACCCTACTGCTGCTGTTTCTTCCAGGATAGACTTGGGAACACTTCTTGCAGCGGAAATTGTCAGCGTAGGTGATGGCGATCCTACTCGTCACTCCCCTGAATCTAAACATTTTTATCAAAAGTTATAGATTGACTTACATAAGGTATTCTAAACATAGTTCAAGAAAAACATGGTTCAATTAAAATCTTCTAACGAGAAAAAGGAAGAGTTCAGTTATGCGTATATCCATGCCGTTGCTTCAGTTGCGGGTTATGCTGTAGAGAAAAAGAGAAGAATGATGGACAATTCGGGAATTGATTTAACTATAGAGACCCCTGGGGAAATAGGCGAAATACTATATCCAAAATTTGACGTTCAGGTCAAATGTACATCAGCAGATATTCTTCGCAATGATTTTTTGAGTTTTCCTTTAGAAGTTAAAAATTATAATAAACTAATACACCCACGTCCCTTAGTACCACAAGTTTTAATCGTTGTTGTCGTTCCTAAATCTATAGAAAAATGGATCAATATATCAGAAGAAGAAACCTTGATGAAGAAATGTGGATATTGGACTTCTCTTAAAAATAGACCATCAACACAAAATACGGAAACGATTACGGTAAAAATACCAAGGATGAACTTATTTACACCTTCATCTCTTAATGAGATAATGAAAAAAATTAGTATGGGTGAAGATTTATGAATTCACTTCAAATCTACTCAGGAATAAGAGAAATTGATTTAGTAGAACCATCCTCTTTAGAGGAGTATTTAGTAGAACATGGATGGGAAAAAGACCAAGAAATAGACAACAGGGCGTCAATATGGTCAATTCAGAATGGTAATGGCGCAAAAAAGTACCAACTTCTTTTACCATTAGATCAAAATCTTCCCGATTTTGAAGACCGAATGATAGAAGCTTTAAAAACTCTTGAATTTGTCGAGAGACGACCAATATCAGAGGTAATTTCTAATATAATAAATGCCTCTAAAATAGCAAATGAAAAACAAAGGGAAATTTTTAGTCTAAAATTTAAGTTTTTAGAAAATACCAAAAAAAGAGAAGTTCCCGCTAAGGAGATAGGGTCTGTCTTAACATCTTTGCAAGATTTATTTAATGCCGTTGGGCAGCTTGAATCTGGGAGAGAAACGAAAATCTCAAAAGAAGTAGTTGAAAAAAGTCAGCTTTCTTTATTTGAAACTTTTAAAGGTTCTTTTGGTGTAAAGCTAGCTCTAGCTCCACATCCCAGCCAACTTAACTTCTTGGAAAGACCTTTGGGAGAAAGGGTTTCGGAAAGTTTTTTAAGGCTAATAAAAAACAGCAACCAAAAAGATAAACAAAAATTAAAAGAAGAGTTAATTAGGTTAAGAAGAAAATCTGCGGCGAAGTATAGAAAATTTTTAATGTCACTAATAAGCTCAAAAGCGAATTTGTCTGTAGATTGGGGTTCGGTAAATCCCGAGAAAGGAGAATATGCCGAATTAGATTATTCAAATGCAATTGAGACGATAGAATTTATAAACAAAATGGAGGAGGAAGAACCAGAAGAATTCGATATTTTAGGTGAATTAATTGCAGCAAACAAAAAAAAGAAAAGTTTTGAAATTGAAGATTCTTCAACTCAAGAAAAAATTTCAGGTAAAGTCTTAGATGAGATTCTACTTAATAGCGATATTGAACTCACTATTGGCAAAATATATTTAGCAAGAATTAGAGAAATATCATCAATAAGTCCAGCGACAGGAGAAGAAAAAGTTGAACGCACTATGATATCTCTATGTCCTAGAGATGACGATCTGTAAAAAATCTAAGTATCCTGTCTGTATTCTGAAATTATGCCACACTGATAACTAACTCGCCGAGTAGCAGCTTCTCACCGAGGACTTGGGTTCGAGACTTCAGTTGATGACGCAAACGAACATAATAGTATAGTTAGCTCTATCACTGTCGCTCATCCCCAGTCACCATCGTGTCCCAGGTTGTTCTCGAAAACGTTTACAAAAGCTTTCCTAGTCGCCAGGAAGGGTCAACTGTTGCGCCTGTGACGACAGAACCCTTGCTGACTCCTACGGATGAAGCGCCACTGGTAGCCGTTGATCAATCGTCTCCGTCATCGGGAAGCGTCAATGTTTTGCGGCGGATTAATCTGAGAGTCTACGATGGCGAGTTTATGGTATTGGTGGGTCCTTCGGGTTGTGGCAAAAGTACCCTGTTGCGGGTGATTGCGGGGTTAGAGGAATTAACCGGGGGTAAAATTTGGGTGGGCGATCGCATGGTGAATGATTTACCTCCGAAAGCCCGCAATATCGCCATGGTGTTTCAAAATTATGCCCTCTATCCGCACCTGACGGTCTATGATAATATTGCCTTTGGCTTGCGGCGGACAAGGGTGGGATTAGACTACGAAAAGCCTACCACCGAGAAGCCGCTTTGGGTGGAGAATGCTTTAATTAGGATAACGCGATCGCTTCCCAAACAATGGCGTTATTTCTCCGATCGCGAACGGGCGATTGATGATCAGGTGCGTTATGTCGCCAAACTCCTACAAATTGAACCCCTGCTGAATCGACACCCCAAACAGCTATCTGGGGGACAAAAGCAACGAGTCGCCCTAGGGCGTGCGATCGCCCGGAATCCCCAAGTCTTTCTCATGGATGAACCCCTCTCCAATCTCGACGCCAAACTCCGGGCGGAAACCCGCAGTCAAATTGTGCGCTTACAACGCCAATTAGGAACCACCACCCTCTATGTCACCCACGATCAAACCGAAGCCATGACGATGGGCGATCGCATCGCGGTGATGAATCAGGGGGAAATTCAGCAAATCGCCCCTCCCCTAGAACTTTATAACTACCCCGCCAATCGCTTTGTCGCCGAATTTATCGGTTCACCGCCGATGAACTTTATTCCGGTTCAATTTAAAGCGCCACTCTTGATTCAGCATCGCCAATTTCGACTCACGCTTCCAGAGATTTGGCAACCCTTTCTGCAAGACTATGATGGACGGTCTTTAATTCTAGGAATTCGTCCCGAACATTTGAGTGTAAGTGTTCCCGCCCCCAAAAACTTATCGGTTACTGTTGAACAAGTCGAAGCCTTGGGAAATGATACCTATTTATTAGTCAAACTGGATCGCAAAACCCGGTTACAAGCCAGAATTCCCGCCGATCATGTCGTCAAATTCGGCGATCAAATTTGGTTATCGATTAATGCTGATAAAGTTCATTTCTTTGACGATAGAACAGGTCAAGCGATTCGATCTAATTAGCTGAATCTTCACGGCATCTAGCGCAACGTGAGCCATGTCACGTCTGTAGGGGCGGGTTTCACTATTATCTTTTCGGTTGCACCCAGATGTAACTAAACCCGCCCAGACTCAGGATAAATTCATCAAAGGTGTAGAGTTGGGGTTGAGTTTGGGGTTGAGTCATAAGCGCTATAAATCGATAATTTCTGCTTTGTAATTCATTGTTGTTCTCAAAAATAGTAGAAGAGATTTTACAGGTTTAATGGGCGCAAGCCTTGCGCCCCTACGGTTTCTACCCAAGGGAAAATCATCCGGTAGCTTCTCCCCGGTAATTGTAGGCTTGGCTGTTACCATTGTCATCACCTATCCTCTCCCTATTCGTAAACCCTATTGTAGATAAAGATAAAGCGCGATCGCAGAAATTGATACACTCAGTTAAACAATAGATAACCTTGTTCTATTCTTTCATCTCCTCTGCGTTCCTCTGCGCTTCCCTCTGCGTTCCTCTGCGTTAAATCAACTACCAAATTGTCCCATCAACTCCCTCAAGAATCATGAACACGATTCAAACGCAGCCGGAAATATTGACAATACAAATCGCATCGAGGCGTAACCTCATTCCCTTGAAGATTCACCAATCCCATACTATGTAACTTAAATCCTTGCATCGGTTCCAATTGTATCGGAGAATTAGCCGTAACCACCTTCTTCAACGCCGTAGCCAACTCCGGATGTTGGGATAAATTCCATAAATGTCGCCGCAAATGATCACCATACAATCCAGCATCGGTTGGTGCTGTTGTTAACAGTTGTGCTAACGTAATCTCTTGACGTGCGATCGCGTACAGCGCCAGTCGGACTAAATAGGGATGACCCCCAACCATTGCCATTAATTGTTCTACCTGATTTGATTCCCAGGCTAATCCGTGACGCTGGGCTAAATCTTGGACTTGTGCGGCTGCAAATTCCGGTAAATCAATCGGTAATCCCACATTAAATGGAGACTGATTAATATCCATGGGAATATAGGCTTCCGTCGAATGCACCACAACTAATCGCAATTTACGCCATATTTCCCGATTTTTCGCCTCTTCATGCCACGATCGCAACAAACCAAAAAAGTCAGCGGTGAGTTCAGGATAATGAAACACCCGATCCACTTCATCTAATCCTAACACCAAGGGGGTGGCAATCGTTGCCAATAAATACCGCTCAAAATAGGACTTACAACTCACCTTACTACCAAACGTCTGACTCCAATACTTATCCAAGCGATCGGGTAATTCCAGTTCTAAAGTAATCACCGCACAAAACCACTGTAAGAAGCGATCTAAATTCGTAAAAACATTACTATCCGCTAGTTGAAAACTTAACGGAACGGTGGCATAATTAAGCTGAGTACCTCGATGTAAAATCCGTGCCATTAACGAGGTTTTTCCCATTTGTCGCGGCGCTTTAATTCGGATTAAGGAACCGGGTTTAGCCACCGCTTCATAGCAACGCTGTTCAACACCAGGGCGTTCCACATAAAACGCCGAGGCTAATTCGACTTGTCCCCGTGGTAATTCCGGTTCAGCGACAGGTTGAGGCGGATGATTGGGGGTGAGGGAATAGGGACTGGGAAACGTCGAGGATTTCTGATCAGCGTTTGTTTTAGTAGTGGGTTGATCAGTAGAGAGCCAATCCCGAACTAAATTTAACACAATCGGCGTATCTTCAGGCGATCGCCATTCTTGCTGGGACACCCCTTTGAGATAACCGCGTAAGTCATGGTTGAGTAATGTCCAAGGGCAATTAATCCGAATCGTCAAAATATCGGGTTTCCCCTCCGGGTGTTGATCCCGTCGCCGTTTTGCCCATTGCACCTCTTCGGTTACCATCTCACTCGACGCCGCCAGAGGGGATAATAATAACACCACGCGATCGCAACGGTTTAATTCGGCATAAATTTGCTGCAATCCCTGGGTTGCCATGCGGAGACTACCATTAGCAATGAACACCTGACACCCTTGGGTAGTTAACGCCGTTTCTATTTGTATAGCAAGGCTTTTATCCGGATCAGTGCCACAATGATAACTCAGAATAACCTGAGGTTGATTTGTCGCCGCCAGCGTATCTCCAGGGATTAAATTAGGTAAATTGTGGGCAATGGCAGTAATTAACTTAGAACGGTGAGATGATCCTTTATCTTCGTCATTGTTTAGGGCAAATATCTGACAGATATTCTGGATGTGTTTTCGCACCGTTCCTTGAGAAATACAGAGTTCTGCCGCAATTTCTCCATCATTCTTTCCGGCGACAAATTGCTGTAAAACTTCCTTTTGTCGCGGCGTGAGTTTGGTAAATGCGTTGGTGAACTCTTGCTGATCCATTATCCTGAGAAACAGTCATAAATAAATTGTAACGGCAGGTTGATCCATTCTGACAAGATTGTACCCAACACCATTATTCTTATAACTCCTCACCCTTGAGGCTTTTCTTTTGCTGAACGTAGCTCTGAAAATCAGCGAGGGTCAATTCATCCAACCACTGGTGTCGCTCGACCGTGTAATCTCCATAGCCGACTTCCAATTGTTGCAGGAAGCGGAGCATTCCTACCACCCCTAAAGAGTCAACTAAAGCTTGATATCCTTGTTTTCTCAATTCAGCTAATTTCATTACTATCCTCCTGTAAAGTTGCCATCAACCAAATCACGGGATTTTCTACCGTTACGTTGATTGAATCTCTATAGTGTTGAGCTTTTCGCAGCAGCCTGTCATCGGTAGTCAGGAAAACATCAGCGCCCCCCGCTTCAGCAAAAGCCAGATGTAAGGCATCATAGAACTTAAAACCCAGTTTTATCAAGGTGGTGGCTCTCAATTCAATTGCCTCGCTGGAAGGAAGTAGGCGGGTAGCAACGGATAAGATGGAGTCCAGTTGCTCTTTTTTGAAGGGGTCTGGATTCCTACTGATTTCAAAAGCAATGGCATCGCTGTTGAGTAACACCCATTTCTCCTCCCGACATTTTTGCAGGAGAGAAATCATCGCTTCCGCTTCTAGGCGAATTCTAGATTGTTGCAGGTCGTCAAGGGGTCGGTTGAGACAACAAACGTCGGCATAAATGACAGGTGGTTGCACCATGAGCAAGTTTTCGGTAACAGCATGGCTCCAAATACTGACCCTCTCAAATCTTCTCACCCGCCCTTATTCGTAAGTAGTCAGACAGTAGTCAGACAAAATTAAAGTTAACGGTTGAGATTAGGTAACTTTTAACAGGGAACAGTAACGATTTGAGACTCCTTAACATTTCTTCGTACAGTGTACAGAATTTATGTCCAGTTACTTAATTTTAGTTGTCGTTGTCGGCAGAGGACGGAGGAACAAAAGGTTCCTCAATGTCCCCCTTTAGATCCCCTGACAGGTGTAGGTTTTTTACTGTGCGGTTGGGGCAAGACAAGGGGGACAAGGTGACAAGAAGACAAGGGAGGAAAACCGTACAGAATTTTGTTCTGTCAAGCTAACTGTAAAAAGCCGAAACGCCCTGTTTTTCGTGAAAAAGCTTCCTTGTCTACTGGTCTACTTTCCTTCCT
>NZ_JAVKEA010000179.1:0-8862 GCF_040221695.1 Coleofasciculus sp. E2-BRE-01
CCCGACAAGCGCTGTAGGGTGTAGGGTATAGGGTGTGGGGTGTAGGGTGTGGGGTGTAGGGTGTGGGGTGTAGGGTGTGGGGTGTAGGGTGTGGGGTGTAGGGTGTGGGGTGTAGGGTGTGGGGTGTAGGGAACAATTAAACCCATCTCGCGGCTCAATAAGTAGTCGAACCAAAGAAAACGGTACTGTATTAAGTTTTACAAATCGCCCTCAAACCCTTACTGTTCCCTGTGACACACCGAGCGCAGTCGAGGTGTTCCCTGTTCCCTGATCTCAACCGTTAAGTTTAATTGTGTCCACCTACTTAGTGATTAAGAACTTGGACGCCAGGAAATAAATTTCTTCCAGCCTAAAGTTTAAGTAAGCTAAAGCTTACTCGGTAAATCTTTGAACCCGTTTTAACGGGTTTTAGCTTTTAGCCCGTAGACGCGGAGCGGCTTCTCTTAGAGTACTTTAGTTCAGGGCTGACTTTAGTTCAGGGCTGACTGGAGCGTGACTTTTGAATAATCGCTTGGCGAAAACCTAACACGACCAAAATATTAGATAGGGTTAAAAAAAACTCAGCACTCCCATGCAACCAATCCACATTGGCTAATTGTTCCCCAAACGCAACCTTGGCATAAATTCCCGCCGGAATCGTCACTCCCACAAACACCAACAGCGCATAAAATCCAATCAGTGCCAACCGTGGGGTTTGTCCGGAACGAGTTAGAAACCACAAAAAACCTAGGTAAGGGAATAAGGAAACCGCAAATAAAGTATCTTTGGAAATCATCACATTACATTCACAGAACGTAGGGGCGCATAGACGTGCGCCCTTATTAGTTTGTCACCGAATCGGATTGATTTTGCAAAAAATAAAGTCATCTATTGTACCACTGAACGGGTAGTTTAGCTAAACAACATCAACAGGCGTCTTAGATTTTTCCGGTTCGCTGCTATCACTCTGATCAGATTTTCGCGCACAGCGCCAAATCCACCAAGCGGCAGCACAAAGGGTAATATTTCCTAATACCGTCATCGAGGCTTGCAGGGTAACTAACCAATCCAACGATTCAGGATTGTCAAAAAAGTGCCAGGTACAAGCACACATCGCACCGACTAAGGCAGGAAACATGGCACAAGACAATGCCCACCAGTATCGATTGCCTGTAATGTCACCATAACTCCAGATTAACCAGATAGCGGCAATCCATTCGATAACGCTAGAGACGTGAATGATCCACGTTGGAACTGAAAGGGCATGCATAGAGAAAGTTTACTTGACGCGATCGCACAACCTCAATCATTCTAACCCCCACTGTCGCTCTTTTGCCTTAGCTCTAAAACAGTATGCAGATAGCTGATCGCGCCCTCGACTATGGCACTATACAATAACTGAGGGGACTTAATACAGAAGAAACGAATGGCGCGTACCCCAAAATTAACTTTTGATCGGGGAACTCTACTCCTCCATCCACCCCCACGGGGTAAGGCGTGGGTGGATTATGCGACATGGGATGATCGGGTGGAAAAGTTTCGGATTCCAGGGATGCACTATCGCCCCCTGGTGGAAGTGCTGCAAGCCTCTCAGGTTGATTTTATTGATGATGCGAAGGAATTTATTCCTTTGGAGTTGGTTTCCAGCTTTGAGATGGAACCCTATCCCCATCAACAGGAAGCCTTATTAGCCTGGAAATTAGCAGGGCGTCGCGGGGTGGTGGTATTACCTACCGCCGCCGGAAAAACCTATCTGGCTCAACTGGCGATGCAATCGACGCCTCGCAGTACGTTAATTGTTGTACCCACCTTGGATTTAATGCATCAATGGTACGCCCAGTTAGAAGCCGCGTTTCCGGATGTGGAAGTTGGATTATTAGGCGGAGGTTCGCGCGATCGCACGCCAATCTTAATTGCTACTTATGATAGTGCCACGATTCACGCCGAATCCCTGGGAAATCAATACGGGTTGTTAATTTTTGACGAATGTCACCATTTACCCACTGACTTTTATCGAGCAATTGCTGAATACGCGATCGCACCTTACCGACTCGGACTTACGGCTACCCCGGAGCGTACTGATGGGCGTCATAATGACTTAGATGGTTTAATTGGTCAACAAGTCTATCGCAAAAGCCCGGATGACTTGGCTGGGTTAGCCTTGGCGGAACATAAGGTGGTGCAGATTAAAGTTAAACTATCACACCAAGAGCGCGATCGCTACGATGCTTGTCTGAAACTGCGGAATGATTTTCTAAGAGAGTCGAATATTTACCTAAGTAGTTTAGACGGATGGCAACGGTTTGTGCAAGCCAGTGCGGGTTCTCAACAAGGGCGTCGCGCTATGTTAGCACATCGGGAATCTAAGGAAATTGCTTTAGGAACGGAAGGAAAATTACGAGTATTAGCCGATTTAGTCGCGAAACATTATCCGGAACGGATCTTGGTATTCACGAATGATAATGCCACAGTTTATCGGATTTCCCAAGAATTGCTGATTCCGGCGATTACCCACCACACTCCCGTCAAAGAACGTCACGAGATTCTCCAACGATTTCGCGAGGGAGACTATAAAATATTGGTCGCTTCCCATGTTTTAAATGAAGGCGTTGATGTTCCTGATGCACGAGTGGCGATTATTTTATCGGGAACAGGTTCAGAACGGGAATATGTGCAGCGATTAGGGCGAGTCTTACGCAAGGGAACGGATCAGAATAAGTTGGCGATATTGTATGAAGTTGTTGCAGAAAATACCAGTGAAGAAGGAACATCGCAACGGCGACGCGGTTCCAGTGGAAAAGGCAAAGCTAAACCCAAACCTAAACCCAAGGAAGTGGAGAAGCCGAAACATCGACAGTTGGAAATTTTACCTTCTCAACCTTACGAAGTGAAACCTTCTCAGTCGCCGAGAGCCGCCGAGTCTCCGGGTAAGTATGACGTATGATAGAGGTTTGTCGTTGCGCTTTAGTGCTATAAAAGCCACATCACTTACTATATTCCATTCAGATTAAGTCCGTTTTTAACGCAGAGGGACGCAGAGGTTAGCGCAGAGGTTCGCAGAGGGAGTTTTAGGAAAAAATTCAACCTTTTATAGGATTTGAGAAATAACTGGAAACGATATAAGTACCTGGACATAAATTCTGTCCCCTATACTAAGAAACCTTAAGAAGCTTCAAACTATTACTGTTGCCTGTTACCTAATCTCCACCATTAAGTTTAATGAAAATCCGACTACTTACTTTACTCTGTCCTGTTCCTTTAACTATGAGCAATGACTGTGTTAATTAAACTTTTGATAAAACTCGTAAAACTGGGTTTGGCTGTCAGTTTAGTGTTTCCGGCAGTTTGTTTTAGAACGCCATGGCTGGCAAATTTAAGGGATTGGGCATTTGGTTTGGTGTTTATCCTCAGTTTAGGATTAATCGTTTCGGAAATTTCAGGCTGGACGAGAAATTCAAGCCAAAGACACGTTATTTTCAGCGTTTTGATTTTAGCGATCGCGTCGTTCAGTTTT
This sequence comes from Coleofasciculus sp. E2-BRE-01, assembly GCF_040221695.1. Classification (NCBI taxonomy): domain Bacteria; kingdom Bacillati; phylum Cyanobacteriota; class Cyanophyceae; order Coleofasciculales; family Coleofasciculaceae; genus Coleofasciculus; species Coleofasciculus sp. E2-BRE-01. Next base: position 3,494 of record NZ_JAVKEA010000179.1, read on the forward strand.
TCTTTGGCGGTGACGACGGAAGTTAAGTTCCACTTGACTAAACAAGCGATTCTCAATCGAGAAGCAAGCCAACTGAAAACTCTGGGTCAGCATTTTATCGTGGGTTATCGTAATCTTGAGGAGGTAAAAACTCTGGTTGAAAAAGGCGCGATCGCGGGTGTCTTTATCACTAGACGAAATATCCAGAATAAAACCCCAGACGAAATTAACCAAGAAATCCAATCGTTACAAGCCATTCGCGCCAATCAGGGGTTATCACCCTTGTGGATAGTCACGGATCAAGAAGGCGGTATTGTCTCGCGATTATCTCCGCCTTTAACTCGATTACCCCCCTTATCATCAATTATTAAAGATGAAAAAGATATCGATAGCGCCAAAGAAGACGTTATCCGCTATGCTAGTATTCAGGGTAAAGAATTGTCGAAAATTGGTATTAATTTAAACTTTGCCCCAGTCGTGGATTTAAATTATGGGGTTATCAGTTCTGAAGATAAGTATTCTAAAATTTATCTGAGAGCCATATCCGCCGATAAAGATATTGTGGCTAAGGTGGCATTATGGTATTGCCAAACCCTAGCCGACTATGGCGTAACCTGTACCATTAAACATTTCCCTGGATTGGGACGAGTGGATACGGATACCCATCTTGAGGATGCTCAATTGAAAACGTCGGTAGCGGAATTAACCCAAGCAGACTGGGTGCCATTTCGGGAAGTCATGAGCAAAACAAACGCCTTTACCATGTTGGGACACGCTCAATTAATTGCCGTTGATCCTGACCATCCTGTCTCGTTTTCTCAACAAGTTGTTACAGACATTATTAGAGACAAATGGCAGCATAATGGCATTCTGATTACAGATGATTTTAGTATGCATGCGGTTTATGGCAGTCGAGATGGGTTAGAGGCGGCTACGGTAAAAGCCATTAACGCTGGAGTTGATTTAATCTTAATGGCTTACGACACCGATTTGTATTACAACGCGATGAATGCTTTGCTTCAGGCTGAATCGGCTAATCGTTTAGATATTACCGTTCTGAAAAGTAGTAATACAAGACTCAAGCAAGCGATCAGGAAAATATTATGAATTATGAATAAATAAGAAACGGTGAGGCGTAAATTAATAAGAAATGGCAACATTGGCAACATTTCCTGATCGCCTAAAATTATTTATGTATTGATAAATATATCAAACGCATCCTTCAGTTTACCCTCAGCGACAACAAGAACATCGGTTCTGCAAAGGCGCTGAGGTTTTTTATATGCATTTAAAATGGTGGAATCGGTTGTAGGTTGGGTTGACGCCAGAAAATAAACACCTGAAAGACACTTGTAGAGGTGATCCGCCTGCATCAATTAACACCTGTCGCCCACTCACTTTGATCGGGTGTCCTCTCCTGGAACCGTTGGATCAGTAGAACAAATAGGGTAACTGGTACGTCCATGACATGGAGGAATACGTTAGTGAAAAATACTCATGATTCGTCAAACTGAATAAGTTGTGTTAAATTTACGTGTTTAAGCAAGAAAAAACAGCAATGAGTAATCCCGCTCCATCAGAGTCTTCAGTTCCACCAAAACCAGCCCAACCAGAAAAACTTAATCTTTCCACGAAAATGGCTTACGGGGCGGGTGATATGGGGGCGGGGATTACGGCTACCCTATTAGCCTTCTCCTTTCTAATTTTCCTCACTAATGTAGCTGGATTAAGTCCAGGGTTAGCCAGTACGGTGCTGTTAATCGGCAAAATCTGGGATGCGATTAATGATCCCATTGTCGGACTATTAAGCGATCGCACTCGGTTCCGTTGGGGACGACGCCATACCTGGATGATTCTATCCGGTATTCCCTTTGGTGTGTTCTTTTTCCTGCAATGGGTTGTACCCCCTATCAATCAGTCGGCGCTGTTTTGGTATTACGTGATTGTTAGTATTTTATTCAACATGGCGTTTACAGGTGTCAATTTGCCCTATACCGCATTGACGCCAGAACTGACTCAAGATTACAACGAACGTACCAGCTTGAATAGTTTTCGCTTTGCCTTCTCCATTGGTGGGAGTATTCTCTCCTTAGCCTTAGGTCAATTTATCTTTAAAGCTATTCCCAATGATCAAACACAATATCTAGTCTTAGGACTCATCTGTACAATTCTGTCTGTTCTACCCGCCTATTGGTGCGTGTGGGGAACCACAGATCCAACGGCGGCGGGGGAACGGCGATCGCAGCAAACGGTGGAGGAGAGTAATGAAACGGAAATCCCTTTTTTAGAACAGCTAAAAATTGCCTTTAGGAATCGTCCTTTTCTGTATGTCATCGGGATTTATCTGTTTTCTTGGTTAGCCTTTCAGTTAACAGCGGCGATTATTCCCTATTATTTGGTTAACTGGATGGGTCAAGAGTCCTATTTTACCGCCGCCTTAGTGGTTCAATGTGTAGCCTTAGTGATGCTTTTTGTCTGGAATTTGGTGAGTCAGCGCGTCGGGAAGCGGGCTGTTTATTTTATGGGAATGAGTGCCTGGATTGTCGCCCAAGGCGGATTATTCTTTTTACCACGGGATCAGGTGGGATTAATGTATCTCCTCTTTGTCATGGCAGGGTTTGGCATTGCCATTGCCTATCTTATCCCTTGGTCAATGTTACCCGATGTGATTGAATTAGATGAACTAAATACGGGTCAACGGCGCGAGGGAATATTCTATTCGTTTATGGTACTCCTGCAAAAAATGGGATTAGCGTTGGGGTTGTTTCTCGTGGGACAAGCGCTAGATTTTTCGGGGTTTTTGAGTAGTGAACCGGGTCAACCGATACCGGAACAACCTGCTTCAGCATTGCTGGCGATTCGGTTAGTTGTTGGTCCATTGCCTACCGTGTTCTTACTTTGTGGATTAATTTTGGCATATTTCTATCCCATCACTCGCGAAATTCATGCAGAAATTCTGTTACAGCTTCAGGAACGCAAGTCAGGTATTGATGATACTGATACTTCTACTAACGAAGGTTTGGAACTTGAGTGACGCTGTAACTAAAATTGGTATTTGTCACCTCCTTTATCCTTTAGCTGCTATTCTCCACACCCCACACCCCACACCCCACACCCCACACTCCACATCCCACAACCCCAGTCCAGTGATAGACCGAAAGTTGTTTATTTATCGTTCAAGTCGTGATCATTTTGCTATAATCTTCCTCTAATTCGCCTGGGTGGAATAACCCGATCAATATCACGTTGGCAATCAAATTTACCGATGACATACCCTAGAAAACAGCCAATTTCCCCGATGCAGCTTAAACGTCAACGACGGGGACAGCTAGCGGCGTTATTGCTAGCCACTTTGTTGCTGCTCTTTTTTCCCGTTAGAGTTCTTGCTCAAGATACTGAAACCTCTGAGGGTTTCCTGAATGCGATCGACAGTGTATTCTCGGCAATCGTCGCTGTCCTGTTTAAGTTTCTCTTCTACGACATCGGTGGTTTTCCGCTGATTGTACTGTGGTTGATTGTGGCAGGTATTTTCTTTACGCTTCGCTTGGGCTTTATCAATATCCGTGCCTTTAAACATGCAATTGATGTGGTAAGGGGTAAGTATGATGACCCAGAGGAAGAGGGACAAGTCTCCCATTTTCAGGCGCTGGCGACGGCGTTGTCGGGAACGGTGGGATTAGGCAACATTGCTGGCGTGGCTGTGGCAATCCAGGAGGGAGGTCCAGGCGCTATGTTTTGGCTGACACTGGCGGCTTTTCTGGGTATGACAACTAAGTTGGTTGAATGTACCCTGGGACTCAAATATCGCATCGAACGACCCGATGGTACAGTCGCTGGGGGACCAGCTTATATGCTCTCACGCGGGTTAACCAAGATGGGGTTGGGTCCTCTGGGAAAAGGATTAGGAATTATTTTTTCCGTGCTGGCGATTTTTGGTTCAATGGGCGGCGCGAATATGTTCCAGTCTAACCAAGCTGCCATCGCCTTTGTGGGTACATTTCCGGGGATGCAGGGATGGATCGTCGGTCTGGTTTTGGCAGTGTTAACCGCGATTGTGATTATTGGTGGGATTGAGCGAATTGCTTCGACAACGGGGTTGCTGGTGCCCGCAATGGCGGTGATTTATATCTTGGGGTGTCTGTGGATTGTGGTGGTGAATTTGCCCCAAGTTCCTGCCGCGATCGCTACAATTATTAGCCAAGCTTTTGTCCCAGAAGCGCTTGAAGGCGGTATTGAAGGCGGTATTATTATCGTTATCGTGCAAGGGGTGCGGCGCAGTGCTTTCTCCAATGAAGCAGGAATTGGTTCAGCCGCGATCGCGCACTCGGCGGCTCGGACTGATGAACCAGTGCGGGAAGGGATTGTCGCCCTCTTGGAACCGTTTATTGATACGATCATCATCTGCAATATGACTGGAATCATGATTGTCCTAACGGGTGTCTATCAAGATACGGGTGAAGCGATCGATGGTTCTCAGATGACACTGAATGCCTTTGCTACAGTTAGTACCTGGTTTCCGATTGTTCTCACGATTGCAATTTTCCTGTTTGCCTTCTCCACAATTATTTCTTGGAGTTATTACGGCGAGATTTCCTGGCAATATCTCTTTGGTCAACGCACCATTATCATCTATAAGCTGATTTTTGTCGCCTGTGTGTTTATCGGTGCCGTTGTTACTCCTGGTGCGGTGATTGATTTTAGCGATTTAACCCTGCTGATGATGGCACTTCCCAACTTAATTGGTGCTTATTTTCTCTCCAATGAGGTGGCGGGAGACATCAGCAATTATATGGAGCGGCTGCGTTCGGGGCAAATGCCAACTTATGCAGAAAAGCTCGCCACTCTGGGAGATTCCCACCAAACTGGAAACTAATGCCTCCCAACAAATTTTGAGTTTTGTAAGTTGTAGGGGCGGGTTTCACTATTCTGGTTTCTTGTCATCCAGATGTCACTAAACCCGCCCTGGCTTCAGAGAAAAATTCAGAATCTCATGGTAATCGCTTCCATTCACACAAGCTACACGGAAATGAACAATTAATAATTAGGGCTTGCTGAATAAGTCGGAGAAAAATAACCGATTGACTAATTAGTTATTGAACTATTAATAAACATAAATATTTCCGGCTTTATTTCCTCTTAATGATAAGGTTTGATCATAATTAAAGACTGAAAAATACCTGATTGTGGAAAGAAACAAAAAAAGACAAAAAACCTGCCGTAGCAGGGCAGACAGATTCATTACTAAAAATGTAATAGCAATGGCTGTTTCTGAAGTATGTGGCAGTCTAGCCATGACTCGATTCAGGCTAAATCTACGTTTAGAAACTCCAAATTTTCCCTCAATAGTATTACGAATTCTCTCGTCTTCTAATGCTTGCTTCTTTTTTTCG
>NZ_JAVKEA010000180.1:0-19714 GCF_040221695.1 Coleofasciculus sp. E2-BRE-01
GAATAGGTGAGGTGAATGGTGGTAGGTGTGAGGTTTTTTCGCCTCCAACAGACAATTCCATCCTGACACCCGACACCCGACACCCGACACCCGACACCCTTGCTCAACCGAGCTTTCACCTTAAGTTGACACCAATGGGCATTGCCGTGCCCTGTTATTATGGCTGTTGTAGAGACGTTGCATGCAACGTCTCTACAAAATGATGTGTTCTAACCCCAATCAATTAAGCAAAATTAACTTGTACAACCAGATCATCATAGTCAAAATCACCACCACCGAATATATCTTCAAACGCAAAGGTGTTATCTCCCAGCAAGCGGACGTGGTCAACCCGATCCGGATTAGCGCTGGAATAGGTAAAATAGGCTAAGAGATCTGTACCGGGCTGATTATCCGGATTCTCCGCCAGAAACTCCTCTGGGGTTCCATCAGCAATGATAAATGGTGCGATAATGACATCTCCGGGCAAAGTATTTGCCTCAATATTTAATCGTTGACTAATCGCCGCTCCTGCATAACCGGGGTCACCGGGAGCAAGATTGTCAATGCGACCTGTAATATCATCAACGACATAGAAGCCAAAGGAATTATCATAATCCGCTTCCCGATTCACCACAAAGTCAGCCGATACTGGATTGGTGGCTCCAGTCAAGTCAATCAGTTCGCCTTCTGGCTGTCCTTGGAACGTTGTTCCTAGGGAGGGGAGAGTGTCGGATAGTTCAACGCTTAGAACTAGGTCATCAAAGTCAGTATTGCCTCCACCCTGCACCTCTTGCCATTGCAGGATAAACCTGCCATCGTCCTGTGGGGATATCTGTCCATAGTCAAAACCATCTTGATTGGCGTCTGGAAAGGCAAAGAACACATTGGATGGTGTTTGTCCTGTGGCTAAATCTGCCAACACCGTATCAGTGGTGCTATTTCGGACAAAGTAAAAGCCAATACGCGACCCCACGTTAACAGTCAATTGACGAGTGAGGTTGAGTTCTGGAAAGGGGTTGTCGGAAAGCGTGGAGACAATGACTTGTGGTTGGGAGAAGACAGCGTTGAGATAGCCGCCCTCTCCCGGTGCAATGCCATTGACCCGACCTTGTTCATCATCTAGGTAAAAAATACCAATTTCATTGACAAAAGTCGAGCGGTTATCAGTTAAAGTAAATTGCAATTGGGCTGATTCCGAGTTGCCTGTAATCTGGAGGGTATCATTAGCAGTCTGATTAAGCACGGGTGTGACAGAAGTCGGTGGACTGACATTGTCGTCATCATTGTTGGCATCACCACCCGTCGAGGGATCACCACCGCGTGAAGGTACTGGAGTTGGGGCAAATTCAAAAGCGCCAATGTCATACTGGTCATCCCGTGGTAAACCCCGTTGATCTGTTTTGGGAGCATTCTTTTTTGTCCCTGCATTAATCGCCGGACTTCCTTCCAGTAAGGGATGGACTAAGCGACCATCAATTTCTTGTAAGTCACCCAGACGGGGATCAGCGATTTGGATATCTGCGGTTACGTTTACGTCATCGGGATCATCAGTAACTAGATCAGGATATTGGAGATTATTCCCGGCGTCGATTAATTCAATGTTAGTCTGTTGTTTAATTTTAGACTTATTTCCGGCTGTATTATTGTAAAAAATCGTATTCGTGAGATGGTGACGTTGGCTGGTTGCATAAATTGCCCCCGCCTCACTGCCCGCGTAATTATTCGCAAACGTCGTATTAGTAATATTAGTTTGTGAACCCCATTGTTGACTATAAATCCCGCCACCAAATCCTGCGCCCTTTTCATCCTTTGCCTGGTTACCCGAAAAAGTACTGTTTGTAATCGTGACTGGCACTTCTCCTTGATACCATACACCACCTCCCTCTTCGTGAGAGCGATTGTTGGCAACTGTCGTGTTTTTAATTGTTACAAAACCCGCAACTCGCAACCCACCGCCTCTGGCAATTCCCTCTTGGTTCTGAATTACCTCGTTATTGATAAACGTGCTATCTTCAATCGTGATGTAGTCTTGGTCATAACCAAATAAAGCTAATCCGCCACCCTGAAACACGGAACGATTACCGTCAAAAACGGTGTTGCGAATAATCGTTTCACCACCTTCTTTGTCTCTGGGTAAATCACCATCGTAATACCGCTCTTGAAACGGAACACTGGCACCATCATTGTTCACCGCTCCACCCCAACTGCGGCTTTGATTATTACGGAAAATGGAGTCTTCTATGGTTAGAGGAGTAAAAATGGTGGTAATTGCCCCACCGGCAAAGCCTTTGTTGTTGGTAAACTCACTGCCTTTTACCGTCAGTTTACTTTTGGTAAAGACACTAATTGCGCCGCCAGCACTATCAACATCAGTAGTTGCATGATTGCCGTCAAAGATGCTGTTAATCACGGTGACATCAGCCCCTTCTTTCGCCCAAATGGCAGGTCCTTGTCCAGCGATGTTGTTGTAAAAGTGACTATTTTCTACGGTAATTTTTACATTCGGGATTAATGACCAAATTGCTGCTCCCGCATATTCGGATTCGGCATCGACTAAGGTGAGATTCCGGAATGTCACATCTGTCGCTTTCTCAGATAAGCGGAAAATTTGATGTTCCTGATTGCCACTAATCGTTAAACCTGGAGCATCAGCAGCATCAATGGTTAAGTCTTTCTCAATTTCTAGTCGCCGCTCAAGGATAATCGTTTCCTGGGCAAGACGAGGAGCAAATTGAATGGTATCGCCTGGATTTGCCTTCTCTATTGCTTCTCTCAAAGACCCAGGAACAGAGGACTCGGAATACTTGTTATCTGCAAGATTGGTAACTGTGATGGTTTGACTCAAAGTTTTACTCCAATTTTGCTGGTTATCCAATACCACTATAAATAAGGGAGCTGTGCTGGGTTGAGGAGTTCATCAAGTCTTTACATAAAAGCCTGCTAAACTTTACCTTAACTTCATGGAAAGTTCATTGAATGTATATTGTTCAAAAACTTTCTGCTGATCTACTTAAGTGTAAAAATAAGTTGATTTTTGCGGATCTGGGGTTTATTGTATAGTGATTTATTCTGAAGTTCTCCCCGTGCGGATGTACTACACCCAGGCTAAAGCCTTATTCCGTAGTGGTTTGAGCGCTCAAACCCCTCAAAAATCGTACCCATGTAGGAAGGCTAAAAAATCGCGGAAAGCCGCACGGTGAGGCAGTTTTGATTTTTTGGTTGGGGGAACTTCAGTTTATTATGCACCTCGCACGGAAGCGAGTCTGTCATTGGAGAACGAAGCGATAGTGGAGTGTTAGCGAGTGTGATTTTCTAGTTTCCAGAGCGGTGGGTAAATCCGCTTGATTTGTGTGTTATACTTTTTCACTAGTCCAGTTCTTAATGATTCAGAAGGTCTGTATAAAAACACATCACTAAAACCAGTAGGAACCTTCGCTATGCTGGGTTTCTCTACGAGAAGTAGCTGCACTTTTGGTTCCAATTGATACCCTAGTACTTGTATGAATTTCAGGTCATCATAATCGCTGATTACCAAGGGTTGAGGAGATTGGTTCACTAAATCAGCGATTGAGGGAATATCGTGGCTAACGTGAGGATGACTATTCCACCAAATTTCTGCTTGAGCGCTGATTGTGCAAGAGATGATGCCCATACCAAGTAACATTGAGGTTAACGTTTTCCACAATCTTTGTTGCCATCTATGACTAAAAGAATCGTTAAGTTTCGTGGCAATTAAGTAGGCAAAAGCGAGCTGGATACCTAAGATAGAAGGGAGTATGTATTTAGTCGCACCGTAACGATGTTGGAAAATAAAGTCGGCTAGTACTAAAGTTAGTCCTACTGAGCTAATTAATGTTAATACAAAAAAGTGAACTCGTTGCGGTGTATTTCGACAAATAAAATAAATCGCATAGATTATTGACGTTAATGTGATTAAAATAAAAGGAACTAATTCGGGTTTAAGTGTCACTTGATTAATAGGACTAACACCTATATCCATAAAAGCACTTCTGACCATATCAACCCATCTCACCGTTATTGCGAATAGGGGTTGTTTATACTGAGTCCACTGGAGTGTTTCTGGGTTGGGACTTGTAATCAGAATCAAGAGCCAAGGGGAGAAAGTTATTAGTCCCACTAGGGATGCTAGTATGTAATAAATTAACGTTTTACTGAATCGGAACCCTTTGATTGAAATAACATAAATTCCCTGTCCCATGGCAACCAATCCAAAATACAAATGGGTGTATATCCCTAATATGACAGTTAATGAGTAAATGCCCCAACCCAAGTTTGTCTTCACCCGTATAGCTCGTAATAGTGCAGCGCTTGATAGTAAGATGAGTACAGTCCATAAACTGTAAAATCGGGCGACTTGGGCATAGATGACGTGAACAGGTGAAATGGCAATTAGTGCCATGGCAATCCATCCGATTCGCCATGAGGTAAATAATTCCTGGCAAAGCCAATAGATGGCGGGAAATGCCAGGAGACTGATGCAGGCGGATAAACTTCTCGTCACCGCGACAGAATCGCCAAACCACTGTACCCAAAACCGCGCTAGGATGAAATAGAGTGGTGTAAGCTGAGATTCTTCTAAGGCTAAGCCTTTGATTGTATCGACTAGATTTTTTTCTGGATTAGGGGCTTGGTACTTTTGCAAATCTTTAATGGATATGACTTGACCATTACGGAGTTCTTGCTCCATTTCTGCCATGGTGTAGCCGGAAATGCGTAATGAGGTGTAGACTTCATCGAACTCATAGATTTTGCGATCGATATTTACGAAACGAAAAAATATGCCTAATATTAACACACCAAGGACAAACAAATGAAACCCGCTATTAGGAAATTTTCTTTGTTTTAATTTTTTACTTTTGCTCTGCATTTTTAGTTATTAGAAGTCAAAATAAATCAAATTATATCAATTTGTATGAATAAATTTAAAACATCTTGAAATACAGCTTCTAGTTTTCTTGCTTGATGACGAGTAACTGGTCAATTGCGGGATTCTTGATTTCCTGCAATTGACCGTTAGACCAGAAAATTTTGACAGAAGCTACCTTTTTATCTTTTCCCAGTCCAAAGTATAGACGATAATGCCCTTGTGAATAGACAGAACCTTCAGCTTGACCAACTTGCTGAAACTGAAATCCATTAGATGTGGTTACTGCAACCCGTGCGCCAATGGCTTGACGATTGCTAGTTGCTCCGACCAACTTAATTTCCAACCAGTGATTGGCAGTGGAAACATTTCGGTAAAGCTTCAATGTCCACTCTTTGGGGTCAATATTGCCGTTAAATATCCTTGCCCATCGAGGAGTACGGTAACGTGTTGCCATCAGTAAGTCACGCAAGCCGTCGTTGTCAGCATCAAACCAGGTGGATCGGGCTTCAGCTACTAATTTTGGAGACTTACTCTCTAGGAGATGCGTTGCTTTAAATTTGTGATCGCGATTTTGTCGATATAACCCCTCAGGCACAGTATGTAAGTCTGTCAAACCATCGTTATCATAATCGACCCAGTTAGCAGTTAGGCTTTTAATCGGTAATCCCACTGTTGTGGGGTCAGTTGATTGGTACTTACCATCAGTATTGACTAATAAAGTATTTCTATTGGCTGAAGCTGCAAATAAATCCAAATCGCCATCCGCATCGTAGTCAGCAATCGTTAGTTTTCCAATTTGATTTCCTGGGTTTAGACCAATCGATTGAGAATTAAACTGTCCCGATTGATTAATGTACAATCTGAATTCCTTTTTGTCTTTCCAAAATAAGTCTAAGTCGCCGTCGTTGTCAATATCTAACCATACAAATGAACCCACTTCAGGGATGTCGAGACCTCTTGGTTCAGCAACATTGACAAAAGTGTGATTAATCTCGTGATGATATAGTTGATTGGGTTGAAATTGAGTTGGTGGGTGTTTTCTTCCACACACAACGTAAATATCAAGGAGATCATCACTATCAAAATCCACAGATGCAACTTGTCGTGCTGAACAACCGTCTTTATCAATGTTTGATTGAAGGGTGTGATCGTTGAAACTAGAACCATTATTGATTAGCAGTTCATCCCGAAAAATTTCTGGTAACTGATTCATTTTCCCCCTTAAACCACCACGAGAAATGAATACATCAATCTGGTTATCTCCGCTATAGTTTGCCCAAGCCATACCGTGACGATCTTTCAAATAGAGGACAAAATTATGTGAAAGTGCATTAATTCGTTGATTGCCTATGTATAAGCTTTTCAAGGGAAGCTTGCTGTCTACCTTGAAAGAGATTGGAAGGGCAACGAGGTCTGGTTTAAGAACTAATCTACCAGTTTTTGAAGCGGTAAATTTTATAGAAGTTTGACTTGCTCCTGAAGAAAGCCTATTTTCGTTAATTTCAGTACTGAAAAGATGCTTTTGCTTCACAGTAATACCTGAAGAAAGGTTAATTTCACCACCGACTGAAGCAATGTCTTTGGATTGTATAACTAAATTTGACTTATGCCAATAAATATATAGACCTGGAACATTTATCAAGGGTTCGACGTTTGAGTCTTCCATACCGGGAAAATTCGGATTTTGATCTAATCGCCATTGCGATAACAGATTATTAGTTAGTTTTCCACGTCCATCACCCAGTAGAAGAAGCTGTCGAGCATTATGATTAGTAGTAAATATATCAAGAATATCGTCATTATTGATATCTACTACTCCAATATCATACAAATCATATATTTTTTTATGCGAATAAATTTGAGTAAATTTACCATCTGTGGTAAGTGAATTATTGATAAATTTATCGAGTTGCCCCCAAACCAAAAAAGCGAAGATTGCGAGAAAAAATACTATAATAATTTTGTGGATTTTTCGCTTAATACGGGTCTTCATTATATTTTTGCTGATTCTGTAGATTCGTACCCCAATTTTAACAAAGTTTCTTCCCCTATCGCCTTGGTCGATCGCCGTTCAAACCAGTTGAGTTCTTTTTTCCAGCGGTAAAGTGCCTGAGTATCAATAGATTGGCGCAGGTAAAATGACTTCCTGCCCTCTCCTTCAACCGTATCGTGTTCAAATTTGTAAGGATTCAACACTTGATCGCTCCACTCAACCTCTATAAAGTCTAGAATTTTCTGTATCTCTGATTTAGGCGAACATACTAAATCTTCATAGCGAACAGGTAGGTAGGTGAGTTTCAGTGCTTTAGCGTCAATATGAAAAGTTTCTATCCAATCAACCCAGCGTTTGAGTGCATTGCCATAAGTATTTTTGACTTTGTTAGAGCGATAGGGAATCGTTTTCCAAGGAGCTGCCTTGGTAGATAGAGCGACATCACGTCCATCACGGAAGAGGTGTATAAATTTTGCGTGAGGAAATAGACGGTACAAAAATGGTACTGCAATGATATTTCTAGGCGTCTTGTCTGCCCAACGAGTCTTACCATAACTTTGTGCTGCCGTAGACATAATTCCGTCAATAAATAAAGCCATTTGCTGATAAATTATATCTTCATTAACACCAGTTAATCCATTAACAGGTCCCCACTTATGTTTAATTAGGTATTGTGTCAATTCTCGTAAACTCGGAAAACCGTCTATCACTTGATTGGTAATCCACGGCGCTTCTGAACCGCACATAATTTCTGGGTGAGAATCAAGCATCATTCTCAAAAGTGTCGTTCCAGATCTGCCTACTCCTAATAAGAATATGGGTGAGTGCTGAATTGAGTGATGTGACATTTCTTTAAGCTATTATTGGACAAATCTGTAAAACTATTGATCCGAACAAAATTTAATCAGTGGGTAGCTTCCTTAATTTCATTTGATTAAAATACTATACATTGTTCAAGCATCTTATAGACCTTTAGTAATTTAGGGGCTTGATAACGCCACTCAAACATTTCTTCCATCCGGCGTCGCCCTTCTGCTCCCATTTTTTCGCGAAGTTGGGGAGAATCCAAAAGATGGAGTATTTTCTCGGCAAACTCTACTTCGTCATTGGGTTTAGCATACAGAGAAGCTTCCTCCGCCGAACGTCTTCCCTCTCTCAGGTCAAATTGGATAAGGGGTTTTCCCAACGCCATATACTCCAGAATTTTATTCATGGTGCAACTTTCGTTGTAAGCGGATGTGGGCGAGGGTTCTACACAAATGTCACAACTCGAAAGTCGTTCTAACAGTTCTTCTCCAGTCTTAAATCCGGTGAATTCAACAAATTCCGTAACCTCTAACTCCTGAGATAAGGCTTTAAGTTTTTCGAGCGCCGGTCCATTGCCAATTAGCATGAAGTGGATATCGTGGCTATTTTTTTCCTGAACGATATAGCGTACAATTCTTAACAAATAGTCAATGCCCTCAGGTTCGCCCATGACACCCACGTATCCGACTAAATAGGATTTACCTTTCCGGTAGCTGGGATTAGGAGGCATTGTATAAAAGCGGGAAAGGTCAGGTCCACTGCGGACGATGAAGACCTGTTCGGGTTTCTTCCCTCCCCTGGTGAGAGCGATTTGTCGGTGTGATTCATTGGTGGAAATAACTAAGTCTGCTGTCGCATACGTCAAACGTTCAGCCCAGCGTAAACCGTGGTAGAAAATGTCACGGCGTTGATACTTGGCTTCGTACATTTCCGGACTGAGATCATGGTGATCGAAAATTACCCGTATCCCATGAAATAATTTAAACCATCCGGCGATGAGGAAGATCAAGTCGGGTGGATTACAAATGTGAACGATATCAAAACTGCGCTCTTTCCATACCCGACGGGCTAAACGGAACTGCCAATTGAGTGCCCAACTATATTCTCGCAGATAGCCAGTCACTGAACTCATTTCTGGTGGTAGGGGATGGCGGTAGATATGGATGTCTTCAATGACTTCGTATTGTTTATCAAAGCTATTGCCTTGTGGACAAATTACTGAAATCTGATATCCTGCTTTCTGTAGGGTAGTTGCTTCCATCCATACCCGTCGATCAAAGGGAACTGGTAGATTTTCGACGATGATCAGCACCCGAGTTGGCGAGTTCATAGCATTGTTTCCTCAACTGATTTTTTCAGTTACGTTAGATTTATGCTACGATTAGATATGCTTATTATCCTGTCTTGTCATAATTTTTTACATTACATCCGTTACTTAATTGACATCAAGGTTTAAATGCCGAACAACTTAGGCTATTCTCTAAGCACCCCTACAGACAGATTGTGTTTAAGATGACACGATCATAGGGTTGACCTACCCTTACTATCGGGACTTAGACAAACTCGATCCTGGATACCGTACTCAAAGCTATACAGGAAGAGAGTTATACTTCAATTGGATACCTTTCCAGTTAGAGCAATGGTTTCAGGTAACATCTGTTATGATTTCCTCTAATTTACTTGCCTGAGCCAGCCAGCGTTTGTTTCGCGCTTCTTGTAGTTGAATAACCTCCTTTGTAAGTTCGTCTTTCTTTGTTAAAGCTTCTTGACAACCTTGAGCAATTGACTTGGGATCAATAGAATCTACATATACCGCCCCCTGATAAAATAGCGTTTTCAATAGATTCGTATTAGAAATAACCATTGGCTTACCAGCACCAACGGCTTCATTCGCTACGCTCAATTGGATTCCTTCTAATGTGGTTAAACCTAAAACAGCATCCGTTGTACAGAGTAAGCTGTCAAATTCTGTCTTAGGTAGAAAGCCTGCTAGGTGAACATTAGCAGGTTTCTCACTTAAGTCATGAATACCTTGAGCGCGGTTGGTATTTCCAGTGAGAACAAAGGTAATTTCCGGGACTAAGCGAGCCGCTGCTAAAATTTTATCAATTGGTTCATCTCGGTTAAATGAGCAAGGAGATAGAATCCACGGTTTTGGAAATGCATTTTGAGGTGGT
Source organism: Coleofasciculus sp. E2-BRE-01 (assembly GCF_040221695.1). Taxonomy (NCBI): domain Bacteria; kingdom Bacillati; phylum Cyanobacteriota; class Cyanophyceae; order Coleofasciculales; family Coleofasciculaceae; genus Coleofasciculus; species Coleofasciculus sp. E2-BRE-01. The sequence continues at coordinate 9,848 of NZ_JAVKEA010000180.1, forward strand.
GATATTTCATTACTGACTATTGCAACGGGATCTTCTAGAATATATAAGTGTTCATGTTTAACGCCTATTTTTATAGCCTGCTCCTTAATCCAATTATTGTGTACGAGTACTAAATTACAACGATTAAGAAGAGTTATCAGTCCAGGAGAAAGTTTCCAAGGAGGGCGAAACGTAGCATTGTGGCAATCAGCAATAATTGTGACTTCATGGTCAAATAGTAGCTTGTAAAGATGAGCTAGATGAAGTATGGGGGTGGGGGGTAGTTGAACCCAAATAACCTGAGGTCGCTGGCTCAAGAATAAAATCAACGTCTTACATGTCTTGAAAATGTATTCTAAAGGTCTTAAGAGTCGATTCTTAAAGGCAAATGATATAAACTCAGCTTCATAACCAAAGTAAGGCTGCATCGATTCAGAACGTCGCTGAAATTTAACCCATGCTATAAATAACTGTTTCATTTGTTTTACTGTAATAATAATTTTCTAACAGAATGTAAATCTATATTAGATATGTTGAAAAACTGTAGTTGCAAATTTTTCAGCCGAGTTTTGTTCAGCAAAATCTCTCATGCTAGAAAAATTGCAAAACTGACTTGGCTCTTCTGACAGAAACTGAGTTATGCCTTTAGCTATTTCCATGGGGGACGTTGAATCAACAGTCAAGCCCAGTCTGTAACGCTTAACAATCTCTCCCATGACACCATAGTTCGAGCTGAGAACAGGTTTCTGGGCAGCAGCAGCCCTGACTAAAATTGCACTCATGCCAATGTGACGCTGGTAGGGGGCGAGAATAACGTCTGCTATCTGAAAATAGGGCTGGATTTCTTGATCGGAGACAAATTGTTCGTGCTTAACAACTTGTACGGGTAAAGACTGAGCAATTTCATCAAGGCGCTTATACACAAGTGGTTCTGCCGCTACCGAACCAACGAATAAAAGGCAAAACTGATGACAAATATGAGACGGTAAGAGAGCAACCGCATCAAGTAACTGCTCAATACCTTTACGCTTTCTGAATGCTCCGAACATCAAGAAAGTTATTCGATTGGGCTGAATCTCTAATTGTTCTCTAAGTTTTTCTAGTTGAGAGTCCGGATAATTGTAAATTTGTACCGGATCAGGTAAGGGTACAGCTCTAACTTGTTGGCTAAATATATCAATATAATCGACAACAAAAGGGTCGAGACAGAACAACGTATTAAAATTGGCATTACGGAGAGTACGAGACAGGATGAATTTGTCTCGCCATTGCCAAAAACGTTCCCTCCAGGAAGGTATAAACTCTGGGAAATCACTATAATGAAATACGGGTCTAAAATAAATACCAGACAAGGAGCAGGGAAAATTTGCTCTCCAACTCAGAGGGAACTGAAGACCATCATAATACATGAGCAAACAGTGGTTCGGCTTAAGCAAACCTGTGTATTTGCCTAGCAGGTTCCATTCTTGGAAAGCTCGGTAAGCTCGATTTAAGGGAGAGTCTTTAGGTTTAAGACTTGCTTCTTCTTCTAAAGAGATAGGAACGAAGTTTACGTTCGTTGAACCAAATTCCGAAGCTACATTCACAACATCAGCATGTAATCCTATAAACCTAGCAGATACTACCACATTCAAATTCCCTTGTATTTCGTATATACACCAATATTTAACCAAGTGCTGAATGTAGCCTGGGTGATGACCTGTAACATCTAGATCAAACAATAGAAGCTGATTATTACCGTTATGAAGAAGGCTCATGAATCTTTATTTTAATGTTAAGTGTATCTTGAATAGTTAAGTTTCTTCATTACTTTGGCTAATTCATTTTCAATTAATCGAGCATCATCCTCGTTAATATAATCACTCCAGTTCTTAGTTTTTGTTTTTATTTGATCAAACAAAGTGGTATCCACCTTCCAATCGGATTTATGGGTATCATTGGCAGGAATACATTGCTCTTCATAGGCTTCTCCTATAAAAGATAAAATTGGTTTAATTTCTCCATATAAGTTATTGACAAAATTTTCATATTTTATACACATAAGCTGTTCTGGATGACTCGCTTGTTCAGCTAATGCTAAATTAATATTTTTAGCATAAAGATGACAAAAATCATTTACTCTTACTTGTATCCAACGCCGTTTTGAATTCTTTAAATCCAGATTTTCTTGAATCTTTAGTCTTTTTTTATACGAACTAAACACATCAACAGGATGCCGATAAATGAAGAGAAGTTTGGCTTGGGGAAATGTCGCCTTGATTTCTGGAATATGGAATATATGCTGCGGGGTTTTTTCTAGAATTCTATTTGAACCTCTTGCTTGCTTAGCATAGTAAAAGAAAAGTTTCAGCAACAAATCATTATAATTTAATTTCCAAAGTGCTTCTCTAATTTTAACTAAATGAAATTTCGACAAAATCTTATGCAAACTCGTTTTACCTGGTATTAAACGTTGACGATGCTGAATATATTGGCTTAGTTCAGTAAATTTCTCATGAGAGTTGTTGTCACATAATAAATATTTGAAGGCATTAGAAGTAGTAGAAAACACACTATACGGTTCTCTAAATACTCTAGACTCTGTTAGATCTACTCCAGTTGCATCTTGGCAATTCTTCGGCTTAAAGCTTGAGTGTTTTTGAAGTACTCGATAAAGAATACTTGTACCACTCCGAGGGGCACCTAAAATAAACACTGGAGATTCCTGCTTCATTAAATTTGATATTTCTAAACCATTTATTAAATTCATATTTAATTCTATGAAGGTTCCATTTATCTATCAATACTAGGTATTCACTTCTGTCAACCAAAAATCAAAATTTTTCTTTTCTTTCTTTTGTGCAATCACTACTTGATAGGGCTTGAATGGCTCGTACACATATAATATCTTTTAAATTAGAGATTTGATATTTACAAATTTTATATTATTGTCTAAATTAGAAAAATAATAGTACTTTATCACTTTGTATCCCATTTTCTCAACTATTTCTCTTGTTTCTTGCAAACTATATTCCCGCCAATGTAAACCAGCAACCATATTTTTGGTTCTATCCAATTGCTGAAAAAATCTTTCTATTGACGGATGTATAGATTTCCCCCTTATTAATTTGAGCCTGTTACCTATTTCTGCTATATTGGGCATTCCAATATACAAAAACCCTTCGGGTTTTGTTACTCGGTTTATTTCATTGATGATGGGTAAAGGATTGAAGTTTAAATGTTCTAAAAGATATATTCACCTTCCTGATCGCCTACATTTAGTATATCAACTGGATGAGATTTGTGTGTTTCTATGACTTCATTGACTAAATTTTCATAAGACATCATAATTCTTCGATTTCCTTAGCTAACTCCCTCGAAAACTAGACTTTTTTATAGCGAGCGCAATTGCTCTGCGGCAACAATTTCCTCAAAAATCTGGGTTATACTGCGAGTAATCCCCCATTCCGGAAATTGGGCTTTCAGTTTCCGTAAATCTGAGATGTAGCAGATGTGATCCCCGATTCGGTTTTGGTCTACATACGTCCAGTTCATGGTTTTCCCTGTCAGACTTTCCACGATATCAAAGGCTTCCAGGACAGAAACACTATTGTCTCGCCCCCCTCCCAGATTGTACACCTCTCCGGGTCGAGGATTACGGCGAAATGCCTCAAAGCATTGGATAACATCAAAGCTATGGATATTATCCCGCACTTGCTTGCCTTTGTAGCCAAAAACTTTATAAGTACCTCCCGTCACAGCGACTTTGACTAAATAGGAGAGGAAGCCATGGAGTTCTACCCCAGAGTGAGAGGGACCCGTGAGACAACCGCCGCGAAAGATACCCACATTCATGCCAAAGTAACGCCCATATTCTTGTGCCACGACATCAGCCGCCGTTTTGGACGCACCAAATAAAGAGTGGAGACAACGGTCAATCCGGCATTCTTCAGAAATACCATGGTAATCTTCTGCTCTGGCGTAATCATACCGCTTTTCCTGCTCAATCAACGGTAATTCATTGGGTGCATCCCCATAAACCTTGTTGGTACTCATGTGAATAAACACAGCTTCAGGGCAAAATTGCCGGGTTGCTTCCAGGAGATTTACCGTCCCCAACGCATTGACTTCAAAGTCCAACAGGGGAATTTGACAAGCCTTGTCGTGGGAAGGTTGCGCCGCGCAGTGGATAATTAAATCAAAGGGGTGAGTCTGGAATAGATTGAACACACTTGGACGATCGCGGATATCCAAGTGATGATGCTGAAAGTTGTGAGTAACCTCCTTTAAACGGCTAAGGTTCCAACTGGTGTCACCCTGGGAACCAAAAAACTCCGCCCGCATATTGTTATCTACACCAATTACCTGATGACCTTCGCGATCGTAATATTCAACCGCTTCTGATCCGATTAAACCACTTGACCCTGTAACTAATACGTTCATTGGTAGATTCTAATTTGGTGTTTGCAGTCGCTTTTGCTCAAGAGCCGTCGATAAAGCAATGGCTACATGGATAGTCCATAGTGTATCATAACCGATCAGTCCCAATCGTTCGGTAACATTAACGAAAAGTATAGCAACTAACGTTTGCATCATCCAAAAGGTTTCAATTTTTGCTGTTGCTGCTAAGATAGCAACTAGCCTCAATATGATTGTAATATAACTATATATCATCAAGCTACTGCCAACAAATCCATATTGGAGTAAAAAATCTAAATAACCACTATGAGCGTTAAATTTTGTTTGTCCAGGACTAATACCAATGTGTTCTACGGATGCTGCCCAAGTATGATAAATCACGTATAAAGCATGCTTAGAACCCCAAAACCCCGAAGCTCCATAGCCCAGCCATGGTCGTTCATGCACCTTATCCATAACTAATGTCCATATTGCCGTGCGCCCATTAAGATCCATATCTTTTCCTAAAGTATCGACAATAATAAACTCAAGGTTTTGAAAGAGTAAAACTGTCGAAGTGCCAAGCAGCAGAGATATAATCAGCACCAAGAAAATTCGCATTTTATAATGATTTTGTTTAACAGAATTATAGAGGGGTAATAGGAACAACGAATTAGCAAAGATTGCGTAACAAGTTTTGCCCTCAGTTAGTACAAGCTGTACTATAGCAGTACTAAATAAAGTCCAATATATCCAATTTTTCTGCTGTTGATTTAGGGCTTTGAGCAGAAAGAGGATAGCGGCCAATGCCATCATTAACGCCGCATGGTTTTTATATGCATATATACCTATCCACTCACCACTACCAACTCTCCCATAACCTGGTAAACTCGGAGTAAGTACCAGACTTAGAACTGTGCCGATGCCAAACACCCAGGTAAAAATCTGCATTTGCCCTTTCAGGCTGTAGCTAGTGGCTAGGTATATGCCCAAGAGACTAGCCCGTATAACTCCTTTAGAGAAATCTATCGTATCAACAGCAGAAGTAGACCAGATAGCTGAAACTGTAGGCATCAATGACAAGAGGAGTACGGGAATGTCTAGAGTCGCGGCATAAATCCATTTTTTCCACCGCCCCATTATCAACACGGGTAAGATAAAGTAACTTGCGGCAAGCAAGGCTTTGTCGATGAGTGGGTGAGCCTTTACTCCTAATAAACCGAGAAGGATTAAAATAACCAACCAAGGTTCTAACTTAGCTTCCCATCGTTGGAGTGTGCGAAGGGACAATTTTCAACCTCCAATTAATAAAAGTTAATTGTAAACTCCTAATTCTTCAGTGTTTCGGATAATCACCTTTTTCTAAAAGTTCAGTAAATAGGGATAAATAGCGATTGGCTTGGAGTTCCATGGTAAATTCTTGTTCGGCTTTTTCACGGGCGCAGTGGGAGAGTTTCTGATGTCGCTCTTGGTTTTCCAGAACCCAGACAATTCCCTGAGCTAAGTCTTCTACTTTATCAGGTTGGGCTAAGTAACCATTCTGCTCATGTTCAATCATATCTGGCAACCCACCCAAGTTAAAAGCAACGCAGGGTGTGCCACAGGCGATCGCTTCCATGACGGTGTTGGGTAAGTTGTCCTGAGTCGAAGGGAGGACAAAGACATCAGCGGCTGAATAGGTAAGAGCCAGCATGAGTTCATCGTTCAATGTCCCTAAGTAATGAGTCGGAAAACCCACATCCATGGGATTATCTGCTTCAGAAGCACCAAAAATAACCAAATCTAATCTATCCTGCCACTCCGATTGACTCAAGTCTTGTAGCGCTGCTTGTAATCGGTGAAACCCTTTCCGGGGATTACTGGTTGCTTTTAAGGCTCCGAAAAGAACGAGAGCCTTATGTTGAGGTAAGTTAAGGAGTTCTCTGGCGATTTGTTGATTAATGGGTCGATAGACCGTAGTATCAATCCCATTAGGAATGAGTTCTATTCGCAAGTCTTTGAACAGTGAACTGGCACGGGCACAGTTGGCTAACCAGGAACTGAGCGCCACAACTGTCAAGTTGACATTCCTCCAAGCTTTTGCTTTGCGTTGCCATACCCATCGTGACAAATCCCAATCTTGATTGCTACCCAGTTGAGGACAAGCACCGCAGTTAGCTGTATAGCGATCGCACTCTCCACTGTAATGGCATCCACCAGTGAATGTCCACATATCATGGAGTGTCCAAACCAGGGGTTGCTTGAACTTGGCGATGGTTTCGACTTGCAGGAAAGCTTCACCAATCCAATGGAGATTAATGATATCTGGGTTAAGTTGAGTAATTTTTGGTACTGTTTGATCGGGTAACCACTGGGGAGACAACCCAGCCTTTTGACGTCGAGGATAAAGCTTTTCGGGTAAACGATCAACCGCAATTCTAGTCCTGGCAATACTTTGACCGAATCTAGTTGTAGGGGCAATCACAGTTTTATCATTACTATACTTATACTGGGCGAGCATTTTAGAATCAACCCCAATACGTTGTAAGCCTTGATGGAGTCGATAGGCAGCACGAGGGGCACCACCTTGAATATCTGCTGTACTGATCAGTACAATTTTCATCTCGCAAATTTTCCTGATTTCAAGTTCATGACTTACTCTAAACAACGATGATAAATTTTGAGTGTTTCGTCAGCGACATAATCCCAGCTCCATTGCTTTGCTAGCTGAAAATTGTGTTGACCCATGGTTGAAAGATGTTCTCTCTTTTCATTTGCCTGCTTGATAGCGGAAAACAAGCCATCTTCAGTCGTTGCATCATAGAGAAACGAACCAGCATCATCCAATATGTCCCTAAAAAATCCTTGATTTGGGGCAATACAAGCTTTGCCAAATGACATTGCCAAGAGTGTTGCCCCTGAGGTGGTAAACACCTGATAGGGAGATATCATGCAATCACTGGCGTTCATATAAAGTTGAATTTCGTCATTGGGAACTCGCTTGGGGAAAAACAAAATATTCGGGTAGTTTTTAATTTTATCTCTAATTATGTTTTCTATATCTGGTTCAGCCGGGTATCCCGCAACTATTAGGAATATGTCCTTTCCTGGTAACTGTTTAAAAGCATCAATAGCTTTTACAAAACCTTTAGTGCGATGAATGTTTCCAAAAAGAAGCCAAACAGTAGCTTCGGTTGAAATCCCTAATATTTTCCGGGCGTTTACCTTGTTTATTTCATTTTTGTAAGTCCCAATATAGTTGCCAAGATGTACCACGAATACTTTATGATTTTTCTCCAAGTGAAAAGCTTCAATAATCTGGTTTTTAGTTGTATCACAATGGGTGATTATTGCATCGAATAGCTTGCCAAGCAGTATCGACCATTTTGGTAGAATATCTTGCTTGCCTCCACTAAACCTGTCAGTCCACTCATGGACAGTCCAAACTATTTTTATCCCCATTGATTTGAGAATTAATATTTGATTCGTGAAGATTAAAAATTTAATCCATCGATGAATAAAATTTTTGCCGAGAAAGAAATAATGTAACGTATGAAGATGAATAATATCTGGCTTTTCTTGACCAAATATCTTGGGTAGGAAAATGAAATGAAAGTTGCTTTCTTCCAAATTCACTTTAATTTCCCTATTCTGAAGATGCTTAACAAATAAGTCTGTATGGAGGTTATTGCCTAAACGACTTAAAAAAGCCACTTTGAGGTTATTCATTGGCAGAGATTAGTATTGTTTAAATAACAAACAGCTTACCCTTCAGATTAATCATAGCCAAGTTCCTCCATGGTAACATTATGTAATTTGTATAATAAATTTATCTGCTCACTAGTGTAATGCTGTTGCCAGTGTTTATTTTGTCCAGCGCGGTAATAATTTGGCGCTTGTTTTTGGAGAATTTCAAATGAGATTTCTTCTCTGGTAGGATTATAGTCAATACCAGTCATAAACTTTATCTGTTTACAGATACTGTGTCTATCTGTTAACTTCACATCTTCATATTTTAATCTCATAAATCTACCATTAAAAGAAGGTATAGCTTGCTTCCAACTCTGATGCCATTTACTCCATGAACCTGCTGGCGTTTTACCGCTAATTATATCATCCAGAGTTTTTTGTTTATTATAGTAGTCTTTTAACAAGTTTAGGTATGACCAACAAACAGGTCCGGGATGACGAACAATTTGAATAACATATTCTTTTTCAAAGTATTGGCGATAGGGAGTAGCGTGGGTTTTAACAAAATAGGGTGTATCTTCGGCTGCCAATATTTGGCGGTTTTTTGGAGTTAGTACATCATAACAACCGGGAAGTAAGTAGCGACAATTTTTCGTATAGGGGGGGATATCCAAGTCATAAGTGGCAATCCATTTTTCTACATCATATATTTTAAGAATTTTTCTATTGAATTTGTCCCATAACAGTTGCCAAGTTGATTTTGGTTGCCAGGGGTGAGGACTAGATCGCCAGTTTGTGAAGTAGCTAGGAACACCAGTAATTTTTTCTAGGGGCTTTTGGGGTTTGTAAACTTCAGTCCAGGGTTTTTCAAAAAATACGTTGATTATTTGCTGGATCAATGAGTTTCCTGAGCGTGGGTAGGATGATATATAAATTATCATAGTAATAATTTTATTTGGATTATGTTGATTTTGTAAAACTTGAACTAGCAATATTTAATGCCTGCTGCAATAGTTTAGGTGCAATCATAAAGACTATTATCCCATATATTAAGATGCCGATCAAGACACAAACAGTTAGTAATGCAAACATATTGAGTAAACTATGGAGATAGTATTTAGTTCCCACAATAATAACAACCATCCCAATACTTCCCACAATTGGAGCCAATAACTGGCTCAAATATGGTTTGAGTTGAATACGAATTAGCTTTTGAACTGCCAAAAAATGTAGAGGGGATAGAAGGTAACCGCGAATGACGTATACAGCAGCAACAGCAGCAATTCCCCAGCGAACTGCGATGGCAAAGCCAACTACATTAATAACAGAACTGATACAACTCAATTTTAACATCCAGGAGGGCTTGCCCATTGCCATGATCACAGTGCTAGTGAAATGGTTAACTGAGATAAGAATACCAATAAATGCCAGAATTTGCATCACTGGAATACTGGGTATCCACTGTTTACCAAACAGAACAGGCACTAACTCTGGCGCTAAGGTTGCCATACCCAGGAACATGGGAAAGGAAATCAAGCTGGTTAACTGAGTAACCTGGTAAAACCCCTGACGCATCCGTTCCGGTTTTTCCTGGAGCCGGGAAAATGTGGGGAGTGCCACTTTTACAGTAACGGTAGTCAGTAGCTGTAGCATTATGAGTAATAACTTATAGGCAACAGTGTAGTAACCGAGAGCAACCGGACCCAGGAAGTATCCAATTAAGAAGTCATCTGAGCGAACGTTGAAGAATTCCAGGATGCGGATACCCAGAAGGTTGATGCCAAAGGAAAACAGTTCCTTAAAATGTCTGACAGAAACATTGAACCCCGGACGCCAATCACT
>NZ_JAVKEA010000181.1:0-39247 GCF_040221695.1 Coleofasciculus sp. E2-BRE-01
GAGTCGTTGAAGGAGTTAACAATAAGCTGAAACTATTAAAACGGTGTGGATTTGGCTTCAGGAACTTTAATAATTTTACAATACGCGCTTTACTTCTGTGGCATTATCCTAACAGTTTAGCACACTAAGTCCGGAAGACCCCGGATTTTGGTGATTTACCTGTGTTTCAGAGTGCGACGGCTTACCCGATGATTTTTATTGCGGCTAAGGTTAATCGAGGGAAGGGTTCGGTTCGGTTTACTCAGGTTGATTCGTTATCTCCTCCCTATCCTGATGTATTGGCGTTAAGTCGTGAAAGGGGGCAAGTTTTACCCAGTGGTGCTTTGAGTGGTAGTAATTGGATGCTGACGGATGCGGCTACGGTGAGGCGGATTAAGCAAATGGAATCAGTGGGTATTCCTTTGGGTGAGTATGTTGATGGTAAGATATATCGAGGTGTTCTGACAGGGTTTAATCAGGCATTTGTTATTGATGGGAAAAAACGGGAAGAGTTGATTCGTCAGGATGCTAAGAGTGAGGAAATTATTAAACCGTTAGCGGTAGGCAAGGATATTCGCAAATGGTGTATTGATTTTCAGGATAGATGGCTTATTTATTCACCTTGGGAGTTAAAAATAGATGATTATTCAGCCATAAAAAAACACCTGAAAAAATGGCGTTCAAAGTTAGAGTCTCGTCCTGAATGTCGAGACGGTCGATATAACTGGTGGTGTATGGCACGTTATGGAGCAGAGTATGTGGATGCCTTTGAATATCCTAAAATTGTTTATCCTGTCATTGCTAAAGAATCACGGTTTTCTTACGATACTCAAGGAACATTTACTAATGACAAAGCATTTATAATTAATTCAGCCGATCTATATTTATTAGCCATCCTCAATTCTAATCCTGTGTGGAAATATCTGAATAATCTTTGTTCTAAGCTGAGAGGAGGCGATTTAGAGTTACGCAGCATCTATATGAATAAAATCCCCATCCCTCAAGCCTCAAATACCGAAAAAGAAGGCATTTCCGCCTTAGTCCAAAAATGTCTAGACGCCCAAGGAATGAACTGTGAGGAATGGGAAAAAGAAATCGATGAACGAGTCGCGGCACTTTATGGCTTGTAACGTTACCGTTGGGTGGTTCAGAGTAACCAAGGATACTATAAGCGTTTGCAGGTTTTTGACTCTTGCCCACCCTACATAAAGATATTCCGCCGGAACATCTTTACCCCGCCATAATGTCTCTATCAGAGTTCGTTTATTCTCGGCGAGATGTGTATCATTATCTTATCGCGATCGCGCCCTAACCTCTGGTTGAATTCAAGGTAGCCGTAGGGTGGGTTAGACGGTGCTTAATTAATACAACAAACTGTTTAATAAACGCGCCGTCGTAACCCACCGAGTTATCCGGCAAATCCCTCCCCAAAAAAAATCCCACGAATCTCTTGATTTATGCTGTGATTTGAGGTACTATTTCATCATGGGAAAATATGCGCTCCTATAACCCCATTTTCAGGGACATTGGTATCCCTGACTATAAACTCTAAGTCTCAGAATTATTCTCCTTGAACTTACACATCAACCGCGATCGCGAATGAGATGGTGTTGAATCAATACAACAACCCGTTGAATAAACGCGCCATCGTAACTCACCAAGTTATCGGATTTCTCACCATCCAAAAAAAATCCCACGAATCGCTTGATTTCTGCTGTGATTTCAGGTACTATTTCATCATGGGAAAATGTGCGCTCCTATAACCCCCTTTTCAGGAACATTGGTATCCCTGACCAGAAACTTCTAAATCCCAGAATTCTTCTCCTTGAACTTATACCTCAGCCGCGATCGCGAGTGAGATGGTGTTGAATCAATACAACCAACCCGTTGAATGAACGCACCATCGTAACTCACCAAGTTATCGGATTTATCGCCATCCAAAAAAATCCCACGAATCGCTTGATTTATGCTGTGATTTTAGGTACTATTTCACCATGGGAAAATGTGCGCTCCTATAACCCCCTTTTCAGGAACATTGGTATCTCTGACCAGAAACTCTAAATCCAGAATTATTCTCCTTGAACTTATCCATCAACCGCGATCGCGAATGAGATGGTGTTGAATCAATACAACCAACCCGTTGAATAAACGCGCCATCATAACCCACCAAGTTATCGGATTTATCGCCATCCCCAAAAAATCCCACGAATCGCTTGATTTATGTTCTGATTTCAGGTACTATTTCATCATGGGAAAATGTGCGCTCCTATAACCCCCTTTTCAGGAACATTGGTATCTTTGACCATAAACTCTGAATCTCAGACTTATTCTCTCTGAACTTACCCATCAGCCAATGTCAATGGTGCGTTACGCTTCGCTAACGAACCCTACTGGCTTTGACATAAGACGAATGACGAATAACAAATGCCAACTCACGATATCATCGACAACCGCAACCAAAAACTCGTAGACAGTATTAACTGTATCCTCGACTCCTCAGACGCCGCCCATTTTGCTGTCGGTTATTTCTTCCTGTCTGGTTTCATCGCCATCGCCCCCCGCCTCGCCACTATCAAGGAAATGCGGTTACTTATCGGTAATACCAGCAACCGCGAAACCATCGAACAACTCGCCGAAGGATATCGCCGCTTAGAATTAATTAAAGACCAAATCGAAGCCCAAACCTATCCCAAACGCATTCTCCGCCAGGAAATGGTAGCCCAAACTGCCGAAAATATCCGTTCTAGCGTGGAATTAATGGATCAAACCGATGCAGCGGAAACCTTGGTGAAAAACCTGGTACAGATGATCGAAGAAAAACGCTTACAGGTGCGAGTGTATACCAAAGGACGACTCCACGCCAAAGCCTACATCTTCGACTATGGTAAAGTTTATAACCAATTGGGACAACTCGTCGATCGCGCTGAAAATGGGATTGCTGTTGTCGGTTCCTCTAATCTCACCTTATCGGGCATTTCCCATAATACTGAACTCAACGTTATTGTTCACGGAAACGACAACCACCAACAACTCACCCACTGGTATAACCAACTCTGGGAAGACGCCGAAGACTTCGACGAAACCCTAATGCAGCAGATGCAGCAGTCGTGGGTAATGGCACCAACCCGCCCCTACGATATCTATATGAAAACCCTCTATATGTTAGTTCGCGATCGCATTCAGGAGGAAAACCGGATTGAAATTATCGCCGATGACGCGATTACCCAGCAACTCGCCGACTTCCAAAAAGTAGCCGTTAACCAAGCCATCAAAATTATCCGCGACTACGGCGGCTGTTTCGTCTCCGATGTCGTTGGCTTAGGGAAAAGCTTTATTGGCGCAGCGATTGTCAAACGGTTTGAACAAGTGGAACGCGCCCGCCCTTTAATTCTTTGTCCCGCTCCCCTCATAGAAATGTGGGAACGTTATAATGAAGTTTATCATCTCAACGCCCGTGTCCTCTCCCTGGGAATGCTGCGAGATGATGGCGAAAATGGGGAAAACCGTCTCATCAACGACTTCCGCTATAAAGATAGAGACTTTATCCTTATCGACGAAAGCCATAACCTCCGCAACCCTAGCACCCAACGCTACAAAATCGTCGAAACCTTCCTCGCCACTGGGAAACAATGCTGCTTTCTCACCGCCACCCCCCGGAATAAAAGCGCCTGGGATATTTATAACCAGATTAAACTCTTCCACCCCGACGACAAAACCGACTTACCCGTAGACCCCCCGGATTTAAAAGCTTACTTTAAATTAGTCGAAAAAGGCGATCGCGACTTACCCAATTTATTATCCCATATCCTGATCCGCCGCACCCGCAACCACATTCTCCGTTGGTACGGCTTCGACGCCCAAACCCATCAACCCATCGAACCCGCCAACTTTTCCGCCTACCTCAACGGGAAACGCCGCGCCTATGTAATTGTCGGCGGGAAGCATCAATTTTTCCCCAAACGCCAATTAGAAACCATTGAATACAGCATCGAAGATACCTACCAAGGCTTATACCAACAACTGCGCCATTATCTAGGAAAATCCCGTAAACGCCAACTCACCAATCCCCCCGCCAATGAACTCTGTTATGCCCGTTATGGTATAGGCAATTATGTCTTAAAAGCCAAGCAGAAACAAGACCCCTATTCCAGCTTACAAACAGCCGGGGCGAACCTGCGCGGACTCATCCGGGTGCTACTCTTCAAACGCTTCGAGTCTAGCGTCGAAGCTTTCCGAGAAACCGTGAAAAAACTCCTCAACGCCCATTATCTGTTTGAGAAAGCCTTAACTCAAGGATTTGTTCCCGCCGGGGAGGAAGCCCAATCGATTCTCTATGAACCCAACCAAGGCGAAGAACAAGACATACTTGATGCCTTACGTCAGGCGTCTGGAAAATACAAACTCGCCGACTTCGATGCCGAACGCCTACACCAGCATATTCACCATGATATCCAACTCTTCGAGAAAATTCTCGCCTTAGTTCAACCCATCACCCCCGCCCAAGACACCAAACTACAAACCCTAAAAACCTGGCTAAACCAAGCCCCCCTAACCAACAGTAAACGCCTCATCTTTACCCAATACGCCGACACCGCCCGTTACCTCTACGAAAACCTCAACCCCAACGGGAAACAGGATGATATTGACGTTATTTATAGCGGCGATAAAAGTAAAGCCCGTATCGTCGGTAGATTCGCCCCCAAAGCCAACCCCGACTATCAATTTAGCCGAAATGAAACAGAAATTAACACCTTAATTGCTACCGATGTCCTCGCCGAAGGACTAAACTTGCAAGATGGCAACTTAATCATTAACTATGACCTGCATTGGAACCCAGTGCGCTTAATTCAGCGGTTTGGTCGGATTGACCGAATTGGTAGTGAAAATGATATCGTTTATGGCTTTAACTTTTTACCCGAAACCGGATTAGACAGAAATCTCGGCTTACGTCGCATCCTCGCCAACCGCATCGCCGAAATCCACGAAACCATCGGCGAAGATTCGGCAATTCTCGACCCCACGGAACAACTCAACGAAGAAGCGATGTACGCCATCTATGAGAAAAATGGCGATAGCCAGCAACTGAGTTTATTTGAGGATAATGGTGAATTTTTAGACCTAAATGAAGCCGAAGAAATCCTGCGTCAGTTACAAAAAGATGACCCAACCGAATACAAACGCATCGCCAATTTACCCCACGGTATCCGCACCGCTAAATTCTCCCTGAATAAAGGATTATTCGTGTTCTGTGAAGCCTCCTATCCCAATCGCCCTGAGTTAAAAGGGTATCAGCAGTTAGTCTTACTCGATGACAAAGGAGAGATTGTATCACGGGATATTTCTCGCATTTTAGGACGACTCAAAAGCAGCGAACAAGAGTCTGGATTATCCTTACCCCAAGATTATAATGCGGCGGTAATGAAAATTAAACGTCAATTTGCCGAAGACGTAAAACACCGCCAAGCGGAACGGGACTATAGCCGCAATCTCAGCCAAGGACAAAAATATAGTTTACGGGAACTCCGACTCTTTTTTGAAACAATTCATGATGAGGAAATAAAAGCCCAAATTAATCTATTAGAAAAAGCCTTCCGCGAACCCGTCACCACGGGACTCAAGCGGGAGTTAAATCGGCTTAAACGGAATAGTATAACCGGGAATGAACTGTTTATAAAACTCAAGCAAGTTTACGCCCAATATGACCGACACGAATGGCTAAACCGTCGCCAAAAAGATGAGGATTACTTAGTTCCAATCATTGTTTGTAGTGAAGCCTTGGTTTGACGGAAGCTGGGGGAGATGGGGAAGCTGGGGGAGATGTAGGGGCAAAATTTATCATTAACGGGAAGGTTTTAACCCTGATGTCACTCAATGTAATCAGTGTAACTAATCTCTCACTTCCCTACCTCACTCTCTCTAATAAATCCGTGAAATCAGTGTTTTGACAAATGACAAATGACAAATGACAAATAACCTAACTCACTATCCCTACCCTTCAACGCGACGGGTAATTATGGGCAAACATGGTGCTGTCGCCACCAGCCAATCCCTCGCCACATTAGCGGGGATGGAGATGATTTGGGCGGGGGGAAATGCTATGGATGCGGCGTTAGCGATCGCGATCGCACTCACAGTTGTTGAGCCAACCTCTAACGGAATTGGTTCTGACGCCTTTGCCTTAGTCTGGGATGGTCAGTTACATGGACTCAACGCTTCCGGTAAAAGTCCTCAAGGATTAAGTTTAGACCATTTTGCTGGGATGGAGGACATCCCTCAACGGGGGTGGTTACCCGTCACCGTACCCGGATGTGTATCGGCTTGGCGAACATTATGGCAACGGTGGGGAAAATTACCCTTTGAGCAATTATTTGCCCCGGCGATTCGCTATGCTCGGTCAGGATATCCCGTTTCTCCGGTTACCGCAACCGCTTGGAAACAGGCAGAGGCGATTTTCCTCCCCCTGAAGGGGCGAGAATTTGAGCCGTTTAAATCTGTATTTTTCCCCAATAACCGGGCGCCACATCCGGGAGAGGTGTGGGGAAGTGAGGCTCATGCCCAAACCTTAACCCAGATTGCCCAAACGGGGGGTGAATGCTTTTATCAGGGAGATATGGCTGGTGCGATCGCGAATTTCGCTGCCGATACGGGTGGCTTATTAAGCGTAGCCGATTTCGCTGCCCATCAAGCGGATTGGGTGAACCCGATTTCCACCACCTATCGAGATTTACGGGTTTGGGAAATTCCGCCCAACACCCAAGGATTAACGGCACTAATCGCCTTGAATATCCTAGAAGGATTCGACTTACGTCAATATCCCCGTGACTCTGTGGACAGCTATCACCTGCAAATTGAAGCCATGAAGCTGGCTTTTGCCGATGCCAAGCGTTATATCGCCGATCCTCGATTTATGGATGTAGCAGTTGAGCAACTCCTAGATAAAGACTATGCCCAAACCCGTCGCCAGTTAATCACAGAAACCGCGATTCCCTTAGCCCAACCCGGTTTAGCCAAAGGTGGAACCGTCTATTTAGCCGCCGCCGATGGGGAGTTGATGGTGTCGTTGATTCAATCCAATTATCAAGGCTTTGGCAGTGGTATTCTGATTCCAGGTACGGGCATTGCCCTGCACAATCGCGGGTGTGGTTTCACCTTAGAAACAGGTCATCCCAATCAAGTCGCACCAGGAAAACGTCCCTATCATACAATTATTCCCAGCTTTCTCACCCAAGACGGTCAACCCTTAGGACCCTTTGGCGTCATGGGGGAATATATGCAGCCTCAGGGACATCTACAAATGGTAGTGAATCTGGCAGACTATGGCATGAATCCCCAAGCAGCACTAGATGCCCCACGATGGCAGTTTATCGCCGGAAATCAGGTACTTTTAGAGCCAACCGTACCGTCTCATATTGCCTTGGCACTTGCCCAACGGGGACATCATATTGAACGGAGTGCCGATGGGAAACGATTTGGCAAGGGTCAGATAATTTTACAGCAGGGAGGCGTTTTCGTGGCGGCGTCTGAACCCCGTGGGGATGGGTTAGCATTGGCGCTGTAGGGGCGGGTTTAGGCACTCAATGTTGAATCCCACTGATAACATCTGTAGCAAAACCCGCCCTGACTAACCCCAAATCCAAATAATACAACACGCAGTAGGGGAGGGTTTAGGCACTCAATGTTGAATCCCACCGATAACATCTGTAGCAAAACCCGCCCTTAATAACGTCAAAACCAGATTCCCTCAAAGGTTGTGAAGCCCTCCCGACACCCGACACCCGACACCCGACACCCCACACCCGACACCCCACACCCCACACCCGACACCCCACACCCCACACCCCACACCCCATACCCTGCCTACACCTCAACTCCCTTGTCACCCCTCGATAAGATCGTCATTAATTTGTCATAACCTTGTCACACCCCCTTTCTAAAGTAGAGAGTGAAGCAAGTTCCCTCTAGTTATGCACCGTTCCAATAATTCGATGATTCTCCTCACTGAGCAAGATATAGACATTGATGATATTACCCGCAAACGCTGGGAACGGGATATCTATAACCGTTTTCAAGAAGCCAGGGAACGCTTTCCAGAATTTTTTCCCTGCTTTGAAATCAGAAACTATCCAGTCAACCGACTCTATTATTCGATTCACTTTCAGCCATTGACCCAGTACGCTGAACGATTAACTCGCCACCGTCCTGATTTTCCCCATACTGAAACATTTAAACCGATTGAAATGCTGTGGGATGAAGGCGGTAAAAGTGAATTAGACCGCTTATTTGAACGCTTTCCCACTCAGCGATCGCTAAAACCTGCTAAAGCTTAAGTCTCTGAACCCGTTTTAACGGGTTTAAGCTTTTAGCCAGAACTTTAGTTCTAGGCTTACTGTAAGGCTATTTTTGATTGTGCGATCGCGTTTGGCTGAAACTCTACCCGATCAATTGAGTCAGGGTCAGTTGCGCTTGATACTGATTGGTTGAAATCGCAACTTAACCCCACTCCCTTGCTTGATAACTCCTTTAATCGGGTAAGCTATACTGTCCGACAATTCGCTTGGCAAACTCTGGCACATGCGCCGCTAATTTCTCTGGGTGATGGCGCTTCACATAGAGATAATTGCGGGTAAAGTGGGAGTCAATCGAGAAACGAGCATACTCCAATCCTTTTGGACCAATCTTTTCAATCACCACCCCCATTAATTTAGCTGCCCACATGGGTAAGGTGACACCTTTATCATACGCCGGAATACTCTGTTGTACGGCTTGATGTCTATCGCCCTTAGAGGTAACCGATTGCGTTTCTAGCTGATTTTGCACCAGATCCAGCATTTCCTGTCCCCGGTCATTTCGCACCACAATCCATTGCCAACCAAAGGGGGCGCCCATGTAACCAACCACTAAATCGGCTAGAGAGTTGACGTAATCAAAACAACTCATGCAAGATGGCGCAAATACATCCTTAAGTTCTTTGGTATTCAATCCGAAGAAGGGGACTTTCTCAATTGAACCATCCTCATGTTTGAAGTGAACTTGAAAGTCCTGCATAAACTCATAATGCACGACAGTATCAGGGGACTTGCTGGTGGTGTCTAGGAATTTCTGCAAGCCAGCGCGGGTGA
Source organism: Coleofasciculus sp. E2-BRE-01 (assembly GCF_040221695.1). Taxonomy (NCBI): domain Bacteria; kingdom Bacillati; phylum Cyanobacteriota; class Cyanophyceae; order Coleofasciculales; family Coleofasciculaceae; genus Coleofasciculus; species Coleofasciculus sp. E2-BRE-01. The sequence goes on from NZ_JAVKEA010000181.1 coordinate 9,099, forward strand.
CATTATCCACACAGGGCGTCCCCAGAACATAGAGTTTTTCTAAACCCAGTTCCTTTTCCACCGCCCGTAATGCTTGAATTTGACAGCCGACGCCAATCACTAATAGGCGTTTCATCCCCGACTGTTCAATTTGTTCTAATACCGAAAGGTTAGGAGACAGGGTTGGCTTATTCACCCGGGCGGCGAGAATCTCTTCTGGCGTTCGGGCGATAATCGGCATGGGTTGAAAACGGTCTTCTTTGGTATTCTGCACACAGACAACGCCTTCAACTTTGCCACTGGTGAGCATTTCAATGGCAATGGTGCTAACAATTCCGGTCCACTGCGCCCCTTCAATCGGTTGAAGTTTCCGCGCCGCCATCATATTTTGGTTGACGCCGAAATACCAATCATCTGGATTATCCAGATTCCGGCTACGTCCATGGGTTTGGGTTTCTAATTCGGGAATCTGTTGGTTAAGAAAGGCACAAGCTTCCTTGACATAATGAATATAGTATGTATCACACAGTCCACATTCGCTACAGAGTTCCTTGGCAGGGCGTATAGTCCCTGGTTTCAAGGCTTTGGCTTTTTTGTGTTTGGCGGAGTTGGGAGTAGTCGCAGTCATTGAAAAAGGATTTTCTCTTAACGGGAGTTCTTCTCTCAAGATATCTTAGTTCGTCGTTGGGGATAAGAGCCTAATAAGCTGTCATGCATTTAAATTGGGAATGGGTAGCGAGCAAGATGCTCGCACTACAAGGATTTCGCCATTGTTGACATTAATGTTTAAATGCCGAACAGCTTACGAATGCCACTGACTGGTATGCTAGTGGGTTGAGCGAAGTCGAAACCCACCCTACGGTATATTGAAGGTTTCGGCGATTCTAAAATGCTTATTTCAGTGCCATTAAACCTAATACCGAGTTGCGCTCAACGGTAATACAATGAATTTATCAATCATTCTAGATATAAACTCAAAGAGGTTCTATGGCTTCTCTGACAGCTCTGACCCGCAAAGACTTGGAGAAATTACAAGCAGAACATCCTGAGTATCGCATGGAGTTAGTTGACGGGCAAATCGTAATGATGAGTCCATCGGGTTATGAGTCAGATGAAGTCGTCGCCGAATTTGTCCGGGTTTTAGGGAATTGGGTAAGACCTCAAAAGCTTGGTCGGGTGACAGCTTCTAGTGCAGGTTTTGACCTACCCAATGCTAATGTTAGAGCGCCTGATGTTTCTTTTGTTCGACGCGAACGGTTACCCAGAAGTCCTCGTTCGTTTGCGGAACTGGCTCCTGATTTAATGGTTGAGGTAAAGTCCCCAACAGATACCTTAAAATCGTTGAGAGATAAGATTCAATTTTTTCTGGAGCAAGGAACAAAAGTTGGTATTTTGATGAATCCGCCACAGCGTCGGGTCGAAATTTATCGTCCTGAGTCCGAGGTCGAGATTTTAGGCGATGGTGATGTACTAATGATTCCTGATTTACTTCCTGGTTTTGAGGTCGCTATTGTTGATTTGTGGTCACCAGAATTTTAACGGTGATGTCCACAGAAAGGGTAGGGGCGCAGGAGCGATCGCGCCATCGGCTAATTGTCAGATTCCTCAAGGGGTGACAAATTAGCTAAAAAGGAGCCAGGGTGTGGGGTATAGCGAAATTCAGGAGGTTGACCCTGAGCGAAGTCGAAGGGTCAACCTACAACTCTAGCATCAACCACCGCCGCCACCACCGCCACCGTCACCGCCATTACCGTCGCCATTACCGCCGTCACTATCAACGAAAACGCCTGCACCACCAGATCTACCCCGGCGTTTACTACCTTTAGCAATGGCAAAGATTGCCAAGACCACAACTGCTACAATGACAAAAATTAGTCTTGATACGCTGATAACTGGGTTTTTCCGCCAACCCGCTACACCGATTTACCCACCTCCACAGCGGGTAAAACAGTTTGCTGGAATAAATCCGGAGACACGTAAATCTGACCGTCGGTAATTGAGATTAAATTAGTAGGAATATAGGCAGAAATATTCTGGGCTTGAGTTTCCACGATCGGTAATGCCGTTAGGGAACCGCCTCCCAACTCTTCGCTGAGGTGGGTTGACCGTTCCAACATCCGGGAATGAATATAAAAAATATCACCGGGATAGGCTTCTCGACCTGGTGGACGCCGCAGTAGTAGGGACAATCCACGATATGCCCAAGCATGGCGGGTCATGTCATCAATTACCACTAACGCATCCTGTCCGCGATCGCGAAAATATTCGCCAATGGACATCGCCGAGTATGGGGTAATGTAGCGCAACCCTGGAGCATCTTCCCCTGTAGCAACAACAACCAGGGAATAATCCATCGCCTCTCGTTCGCGCAACTGGGCAATCACTTTTGCCACGGCGGAGGTACGTTGACCCACAGCGCAGTAAATGCAGATGACATCTTTCCCTTTTTGATTAATAATCGTATCCACCGCGATCGCGGTTTTCCCGGTTTGGCGATCGCCAACAATCAATTCCCGTTGACCGCGACCAATAGGAACTAACGCATCCACAACTTTGAGACCCGTCTGTAACGGCACTTTTACCGGGGCGCGGTCTAAAATAGCGGGGGCTTCCTGTTCGATGGGCAGACGTTCAGTGGTTTGAATCGCACCCCGATTATCCAACGGACGACCCGTGGCGTCCATCACCCGACCAATCAGCGCCTCGCCCACTGGCACATCCAAAATCCGTCCCGTGCGCTGTACGCGATCGCCTGCTTCAATATGTTCGCTTTCCCCTAGTAAAATAACCCCCACTTCATCCGGGTCTAAATTAAACGCGATTCCCAACAACCCACCCGGAAAGCGAATCAGTTCATCAGCCTTTACCGTGGGTAAACCGCTAACTGTTGCAATGCCACGGGATACCGATTTAACCAAACCCACCTCCCGCAGTTGGAGTTCAGGTTGATAGGTTTCTAATCCCTGGTCTAACTGGGTAAAGGTGTCATCTAGAACCGTTTGTAGTGACATTGACTTTCCGTTCAGAAAAAAGGCAGATGGTATAGCGCTACGCGCTAGGCAATGGGCAATAGGCAATGGGCAATAGTAGTGCGAGCGTCTCGCTCGCTATAGAGTCTCACTCGCTTCGCTATGGAGTAAGGTTTTTGACCCGAAATTCTAGGGAATATCCAATACCTCGACAGCATCAGCCACTATCACAGGTTGTCCTTCATACTCAGCTTCTATTGTCCGCCGAATATCCCCCTCCCAGGTTAAGTCATAATCCCGCTCAAACTCAGCCACTACGAGTTGGCGTACTTCTCCGATAACTTGGACATTCTGTTCTTCCAGAATCGGCTCTGTTGCAGCAGTATTAATCACCAACACTTGATCACCAAACACTTCACCAGTTTCTTCTATGACAAATGTGTTAATTCCATAATCTTCTTCCACTTCACCCGTGACTGTTACCGTCTCACCGATCAGTTGTGCGGTATCTTCAACAACATCTTCAACGTCTGTATCATCCGTTTCCGTCAAGGTTGTGTCAGGTCCCGTTTCAGGAACCGTAGCTTCAGGTTCGGGGGTGCAAGCGCCTAGGAGTAGGGATAAGGTGATTAAGGTAAACGCACCTCCTTTCTTTACTCCTACCCAGCTCTTGCATTCTTTTTTAGGCAAACGATTCAGCATTCAATAATATCTCCTTGTGTGGTTTTGAGCAAATTGCCGATTTGTAAAATATAGTCCTGCGACTAGAAAATAGTTCGGCTAATTTACCTCAACTTTCTAGTCCTCGGCACTTAGCTTAAAAAATGAGGCGTCAAATTTTATCTGCCTCAAGGATGATTTACCGCACTTTCCGCTCTTATGGGATACGTTTTATCCCCCTAAATCCCCCATGGGACAAAAAGCGAAGCAACATATGGTCTCCCCGTGCAAAAAACGCGAAGCAACACCTGGTCTCCCCCTTTTTAAGGGGGACGGAAGGGGGATCAAAAGGGGGATCTGAAGAGGGACTTTAACGGTAGCAGAGTGTGTTAATACAGCCGTTACCGCTGTATCTCATTTCATCTTTTATACTCCTTCAGACCTAAAAGCTTCCTTTTATCCTGTTCGTCTTGTTTTCCGTTTGGCTTTCCTGGTTCATCTTCTGCTTTTCCTTCTGCTTCAGCCTCCGGCTCTCGCTTATTCGGGAATTCTTTAGATAACTGTTCCTCTAGGCTTTCTAGATAGTCAGCTAAACTCCAAGCAATCTGATGATTTTTGCTCCGCATTTCTACGCCACAAATTAAATCCGATGAGGTGGAGAATTTCACATCCTTACCATTGCTCATATCTTCCTCTTCCTGACGGAGAGTTGACGCGATATAGACGAGGGTTAAAATGGCAAAAACATACGCCTGAATTACCCCAATTCCGATTCCATACGCTCTGACGGGAATAGGTAGAAATAGCGGAATGAGGGATAAAACAATTGCCACCAATAAACTCGTACTCATCACATTCCCAAACAAGCGAATGGCTAAAGATAGCGTCCGGGTAATTTCGCTGAGAATATTGAACGGTAAAACAACGGGCGTCGGCTCAATAAAATGTTTCAGGTAACTGCCAAACCCAGAATGCTTAATCCCATAATACGGTACAGCAAAAAATACACACAAGGCAAAAGCGCCTGTGGTGGATAGAGACGCGGCGGGGGATTCGTAACCGGGAATGATGGTGAGAATATTGGCAAGGGCAAAGAACAGAAAGATTGTCCCCACAAACGGCAGAAGTTCACTCGGTTCTCGATTAGTGGCTTGGCGAATCTCACCGTTAATCATCTCGACAATAATTTCTAAGCGATTTTGCCAATTCGACATTTCTTTGGGTTCAACTTTCAAATTGCGCGTCACCAGCCAAGAACCCACAACCAAAATTGCCATGACGCACCAACAATGTGCGGGCGACGATTAAACCCAATACGCCAATCAGCGCTCGTTCCCAATGTCCATTGATGATGATATAAAAGCCGAGTAAAGCAAGCACCATACGACCTAAATAACTACCTACAAATAAGCGGATGGGATAACGGGTGGTTGGCAGTTGGCGCACGGTAAGCCAAAGACTACCAAAGTAGAAAATTCCTAGGGCAAAGCCGGCGGGAAAGGCGAGGATTAAATGCAATATATTGTTCATGGTGATGCTCCGATAAAAAAAATAGTGACTGTAGGGGCGGGTTTTACTATTAATGTTTTTTGTTGGTGTCTAGGTAACTAAACCCGCCCTTGTCTAAGGTTTTAATCTTCCCGATGTATCATGGTTCATCTAATCTAAACGAGGATAATTTCATAACAGTTAAGGGAGTAAAGAAAGCCAGCGAATTAATAACGGTGCGATTGCCAGTAGGCTGACTTGCACTAGCGCGATCGCAATCCAGACAATAAGCTGCGGTGAAATAGGCATCAGTTACTTACTCCTGTTTGAGTTTCAGGCAATTTGTTCAACAACGAACGCAGAACAATCGGTGCTAGAATGCTAGTCACCGCTGACACAACAACCATAGCGGCGAAAACCTGATTTGATACCGCCCACTCTCCCAAGGAGAGTCCCCGTTGCATGACAATCATGGTAATTTCGGCGCGAGGAACCATTTTTGTTACTGTGGATAACTGGCGCATCAATCCCGCTAAATCACTTTCTAACCCCACCCGAAACAACAACGAAATCACGCCAACTTCGGCTAAGAACTCAAAAATTTCCTGCCCCGGTTCTCCCAAAAATTGCCATTGGGAATCCGCCAGCCGCAGCAGAAAGCCCAGCACCAAATACCCCACTAAACTGGGTAAGCCCAAGCGCGTCATCCCTTCCTTAATCAGGATGGAAATCGTGCTAATGGCGCCCACCAATAAAATCAATAGAGGGATAGTCTGTGCTGATTCACTCATCGGCAGACTCCTGCTGTACCCAGTACCAGGCATTTAGACAACCGAGGCTCAAACCAACCAACATGAGGATTAGCGTCCAAGAAAATGGAGTTAGCCAAATTTCATCCAGCCACAGTCCAATTGCCACCCCAATTAACGTGGGAATGCCAACCGACCAACCGACAAATCCCATCAATGTCAAGCCATATAAAACACTTAAATTTTCTTCCTTGCGGGCTTTAACTTTACGGATGGATTTATCTTTGATTTTCCCCAGAAACGTCTTATTGTTTTGTCGTCGTCTAGAGTGATTAGGACGCTTCGCCACTTGACCCTCCTATCTCATATACACCACGAGCAAAACTCGCTTCTAATTTCGCGATCGCACCAACTGTGATTCTTTCCCGTTCATCCAAACGCGAAAACACCTCTTCTACGGTTTGCTGTAATGAATCTAGGTCATCTGATCGAATCGCTCGTCCCGTTGAAACCCGAACATCTGCCCCACATTTCACTAACACCCCTTCATCCACAGCGATAAAAACCTCTGGCGTAGATTCCGATTCAAAGAATAAAATACCCGGAACAATCGCCGTTACAAAGTCAATATGATTCGGTAATAAGGTAAAGGAACCATTTTCCGCTTCTGCGGATACCTTGGTCACTTCTTCATCGAGTAATATTTCTGTAGGAAGTAAGATTTTCAGGTTCATTGGTTATTCGTCATTTGTCATTTGTCATACTCACTTCCCTTGAGAAGCAAGCTACGTCATTCGTCATTTGTTTGCTCCCCCTGCTTCCCCTGCTCCCCTTGCTTCCCCTGCTTCCTCTGCTCTCCCTGCTCCCTCTGCTTCCCCTGCTCCCTCTGCTCCCTCTGCTCCCTCTGCTCCCCCTGCTCCCCCTGCTTCCCTTGTGCTTCGTCGATAGAACCGAGCATATAGAGCGATCGCTCAGAATAATCGCTAAACTCATCATTGAGAATGCGATCGCACCCATCCAAGGCTTCGTCTAAACTCACCAGTTTGCCCTTTTTCCCAGTAAACTGTTCAGTCGTAAAAAACGGTTGAGTTAAGAAGCGCTCAAGTCGTCGCGCCCGGTTGACCGTTTGGCGATCGCGTTGGGACAATTCTTCCATCCCTAACATGGCGATAATGTCTTTAAGTTCTTCGTAACCCGCCAAGGTACTCTTAATTTCTTGAGCAATTTGGTAGTGACGTTCTCCCACAATCGTCGGACTTAACATCTTAGACCCCGATTGCAGCAAATCAACCGCAGGATACAATCCCTGACTCGCCCGTTTACGAGACAGAACCAGCGAAGCGGATAAATGACCAAACGTATTAACGGCGGCGGGATCAGTAAAATCATCGGCTGGGACATACACCGCCTGTACCGAAGTAATCGCCCCCGTTGCGGTATTCGTAATCCGTTCCTCAAATTCCGATAACTCGGTTCCCAGCGTCGGTTGATACCCCACACGAGACGGTAATCGCCCCAATAACCCCGACACCTCCTGTCCCGCTTGAATAAACCGAAACGTATTATCAATCAACAGCAGCACATCTTGCTGCACATCATCCCGAAAATACTCTGCCATAGTCAGAGCCGCATGACCAACCCGGAATCTAGCACCTGGCGGTTCATTCATTTGCCCGAATACCATCACGGTACTCTCTAGAACCCCCGCCTCTTGCATATCGCGATACAATTCTTCCGCTTCCCGATTGCGTTCGCCAATCCCACAGAAGAAACTCACCCCTTCATGCTCAGTCACCATGTTGTGGATCATTTCCGTGAGCAGAACCGTTTTACCCACACCCGCACCACCAAACAATCCCGCTTTTCCGCCACGTTCTAAAGGAACTAGCACATCAATCGCTTTGATCCCCGTCTCCAAAATTTCAGAAGTCGTCGATTGTTCAGCCAGAGAAATCGCAGGTTGATGAATGGAACGCCATTCTACGTCTTTGATCTCCTCTTTTTTATCAATAGGATCACCAAACACATTAAACACACGACCCAGTAATTGTTTTCCCACAGGAACCTGCAAGGGAACACCAGTATCCCTAACCACCGAACCTCGCGCCAACCCTGACGTTGGGGTCAAAGCAATACCCCGAATCGTCTTATCGTTAAGATGATTAACCACCTCAATCACAATCTTGTCATCCTCACCCGCCCGAAGCTGGCTATACATTTCCGGAAGCTGATGCGGAAACTGAACGTCGATGACGCTGCTGCGAATGGAAACGACGCTTCCCTGGTTGGTTTGATTTTGATTGGCTCGATGCAAGTTTTCGGTTGTGTTCATCTCATTCCTGACAACTATCCACAGCCACCCTCATCTGAGAATTGAAGCTGTGGGTAAGCATGAACGGGGTAGTAACGGGGTAGTTGACCTCTCCAGAGGACTAATCGCGTATGTGGTTGAGTATCTTTATTATTAATAAGTCAGTATTTGTTTCTAGAACATCCTCCTTTTGAAAGAGAGATGCTATTGGCAAGGTATATCAACGAGAATAGGAGAGGGGTGAACATGATATAACAACCTTTAGGGGCGACCCGCTTACATCAATTCACAACACCCGTCCATTCAATTCGGTCGGGTCGCCCTCTATTCAAATTACAAGTTCTATACCCGACCCGACTTGACCGTTCGCTTCCCGTGAAACATCAGCTAATCTGAAAATAAAGATTCCAAAATATTCATTAAAACCCCATTGATTACTCATTGGTTTTATGAAAATGCTATAAGCCAAATTGAGGTCACAAATATCTAGGGGCTGCTCCTTCACCACCTTCGAGGGAACCGGGTTTGTAGGGGCGGGTTTTACTACTATCATTTCCGACTTAACCCAGATGTGACTAAACCCGCCCCGACTTGACCATTTGCTTCTCGTGAAAAATCAGATTGTAGTGTGAGCATCTTGCTCACTACTAATCCTGGCATCTTTCAGGTTTTATCACTGTCTTGAAGATAGTCTCCTAAATAAAGCCGGACAAACTCATCAGCAGCGGCTGGATCAAGACTTTGTAAAGCTTCAGCAATACTTCGGACAGTTTCAGCACTGGGATCTGTCTGCTCATGAAACCAGCGAAAAACAACGGAAGGTTTAACTCCCAACGTGAGAGCCAATTTGTTCTGGCTGATGCCGTAGCTCTCCAAAACTTGCCGAAGGACTTTGCCTGCTTTTCCCATGTTCCCCATCGTGTCAGAGGAAGATCAGGAAGTAAATATTTGCAGATCTGCGAAGATACAGCGTACAATTTGACTATTCGCAGATCTGCGAATACTGTAGGTAAACGCAAATCAGGGAAACCCCAATGGTTCAGAACGTTTTGACCGATACCAAACCCCCCGAAGCCTCAATACAGCTACAAGCGTCTACCCGTTCAGACTCAAGACGAGAATTTGTCAAAGTTATCGTCGTTGGTTCTGCCAAAGGCGTGGTGAAAATCATTCACACGTTGTATCGCCTCGGTTTCGCCAATGTAACCGAGTGGAGTCCTCTCACACCAACGGCAAATCCGGGAGAAGTAATGAGTGTAATGAAGCGGTGTGTTTTTGTGGATGAATGAGTTCAAGTAGAGAGAGCCAAGCTGTAGGGGCGGGTTTAGGGACAAAAGTAACAGACAAACCAATAACTTTTCTACAAAACCCGCCCTCCCCAACCTCACACTATGGGATTGGGACAAGACATTGTGCCGCCATGATAATCAACCTCAAGTTACCGTGAGGTGGGCATTGCCACCCTACATCTCTAGCCCATCATTCCAATAATCGGCAGTTCCTCTTGCTCTGGTGATGTCTCACTTGTATTTAAAGCTGGGGACTTCTGAGTCTCAGTTTCTTCAGGAACAAATTCCAGGCTGATTCTCACCGTACCTTTTTGCCAACCTTTAGCTGTAAATCTCAAAACTTCAGCCGAAATACCCTTTTCACTAAACCAGGCATCCTTATCTTGATTCCATCCCTCTAACCCTTCAAGCTGCATCCGCATCACTTCTAGAAATTCATCCACTCGGAACGTGCGATTTCCAATTAAAAGTTGTGTTGATTCATCAACCAACAAGACTTCACCGCTCAAAAGTGGCTCAAACTGATTATCTACACTCATTTTTCCCGATAAATATCATTGGTAATTGGTTAATTGAAAAATTCACCTCTGCCCCTCCGCACCTCCGTATCTCTGCCTTTTACCACGGATTACCAACAATACTAAATGCTGACCAGTAATAGGGATGAGATAAGTCAGGATTACCCGGGTTAGCATCAGCAATTGGCAAAGTAATGGCTTTATCCGATAAGATTAATTGATTGTCTTCATACTTAACCTTTCCTTCAATCATTGCCATTTGCGCCCGTCGCCACGCTTCCGCTTTAATCGGTGCATCATCCAGATTATTGTAAAACTCTGCCATCATTGGCAATGTTCCCCAATCCTCGATGTACCATAAACTGGCTAATACTGATTTAACTCCAGCTTTAGCCGCAAATCCAGCAAACCCCAGTTCGGCACTTGGATCACCTAAGGCAGTACGACAAGCACTCAATACCACTAATTCTACAGCCGGATCATGCCAGCCTAAACTACGTACTTCGTCTATTCCTACCTTAGTATCCCATAACTGAATATAAGAATTACTGGGTGCGCCCGGTTCAAATTCTGCATGGGTAGCCAGGTGAATAATGCCAAAGGGTTTTTCTTCGCGTTTTGCCTTGAGATTGTTAACGGTAAAATTCTCATTGAGAAAGGCTTGACCACGCCATAAGGTATTAGTCAGAATCGATACCTCAGCCGCCGCTGCTGGTAATTGTTCCAGAAGAGGATTATCTGGAAAATCTGAAGCACCCATTGCCAAAACAGGCATCGTTTTAATATTGGCATAACGGGTATCTGTGAGACTCACACTGGGCATCAAACTCACACTATATCGCTCCACAATAAAGTTATCTCCATCATGGATAGCGGCTATGGGCAATGAGCGCAACCCTTCATCAAGAATAAAAACTAAATTTTCAATTCCTGTTTCTTGTAAATCTGTTTCTAAGGGGGCTACCATCCATTGATACAGTTGTTGGGCGTCATCTAAATATCCAAACCCACCATCAAGGATTTCTTGACGAAAGTTCTGTCCTGTATTCAGGACATCAGACTGTTTAGCCCCTGACACTCGCTTGGTAATAACATCCCGATCCGCTGTTACCAGCATCAGTTCTAATTCCTTTTCAGAGTTTGTACTACTCGGTACAAAAACCCCGTAAATTACAGCAGGTTTAACCCCAGTTGCCACTTCAATGCTACGCAAGCGATTGCGGATTTCATCCAAGGTGAGGATTTTTTCCGCCTCCATTCCCAGTTGTTTCTCAAATGCCTGGGTAAAGTAGCGCTCTATTTTGTAAACATCAGCGTTGATAATCGGCTCTTGATCCAAGGCGTTAGGAGTAGGAGGGCGCTCTAAAGGTTTCTTGAACTCTATTAGAGGACTATTGAAATTATTCGGATCAGTCGGATCAGTTGGATTAGTTGAAGGATCAGTTGTAATAATCCGGATATTGCCGAGAGTATGACTGCCTGGAAATGACTGAACAGGGGCAATCGTAAACTCACCACTGGTAATGGCTTGTGCCGTACCATTCGTATTGCCATTACCGACAACAAAAGGTTCAATCACCTCCTGTGCGCCACCATCATGACGAATGGTAATATCGCCACCACCGTTACCACCAGCCGTAGAAATGCTAGCGTCTATGCCATTTTGATCGGTAAAACTTCCTGTTGCCTGAAAGAATTGTTGTGTCGTGATGTCAACATCACCACCTTGACCATTGCTGCCGCCTTGGGCATTAATAGAATTGACGGTAATATCTTCCAAAGGATCAAGGGTAACGTTGCCGCCATCGCCTTCAGTGCCGCTAGAATTGATGGCTCCAGTTTGAATCCTGATATTCGCATTTACGGTAATATCGCCGCCAATAGCTGCAGAAGAATTTAAGTCACCCGTATTAATTGCTTCGGCTTGACTGGTGAGGTTAATGGTGCCGCCAGAGGTGGTGATATTTTCTGTAGTTAAGTTACTATTGGCAGTCACATTTACATTACTACCACCAGAATCTAAGTCACCACTCGTGACGTTTCCTGCTTCGCTGGTGAGGTTAATTGTGCCACCAGAGGTTGTGATATTTTCGGTGTTTAGATCATTACTAGCCGTTGCGTCTACACTACCACCGCCGGAATTCAAGTTACCGCTAGTGATGGTTCCTGCTTCACTGGTGAGATTAATTGTTCCACCAGACGTTGTAATAGTTTCTACAGTGATATTGTTCGTTGAACTTAATTCAACATTGCCTTCAGTTGCGGTAATATTGCCTACTATCAAGCCATCACTGGTGTTGAGTTCTAAATCTCCATTGAATAGTTGTAAATCACTCAAATTAACTATGCCAGTTCCTGATTGATGCGTAAAGCTAGTGGCTGCGATCGCGTCTTTTGCCGTCACATTCCCCGCACTAGCAATTGTCAGGTTTCCCAAGGCTGTACTGCTACCTACTTTACCCTCAAAGATCACATTACCCGTTCCCCCCGTAAGATTGAGATTGTGCGTCCCATCCAGAAGATTATTAAACAGGATATCTCCAGTTCCATTACCTGTAGACAAGAACGTTTCACCCGTCAGCGTGAAAGCCGTATCAACCTCAATGGTTCCACCCTGACTATTGAAACGAATCTCATCCCCATTGGTAGAAAAATTACCCCCATTCTGAATTTCTATATTGCCACCTTGAGTCACGAAATTAATCTCACCAGCATTGGTAGAGACATTGCCACCACTCTGAATTTCTATGTTGCCACCTTGAGTAGCGAAATTAATCTCACCATTAGTCGTAGCAATATTACCGCTGGTAAGAATATTACCGCCAGTCGTGTTCATATCAACATTGCCGTCAACGTTAATCGTTGCTGTTTCTCCAATATTGACATTTCCACCTGTGGAATTATTGTGTTCTACAACCAGATCTCCGTTCTTAGTAATAATCTCACCCAGAACATTAATATCTCCCCTTTCTCCGCCTGTGTCGAATTGAAGATATATATCGCCATTCCCCGAATTTAACTTAGCGTCAGAGGCTATTTCTATAAAAGCATCACCAGGATCACGAAATGCTTGTATAGCATCGCTATCATTGGAAATTAAGGTTAAATTCCCATCATCTGTGATGATATCTTTATTGATAACAATCCTTCGACCTGCTCTTAATTTCAGTGCTCCCCCAGTGCCTGCCCCATTGGCAGTGAGAATTGCTGAATTTACAGTGATGTCATTGTTTGCCTGAAACTCAATCTCGGTTCCCGTATTAGTAATGTTGGTAATCGTGGCGACATCAATTGTCACAGATTGGTTGGGATTATCATCAAACTCGAAGCTGGAGCCAAACAAATAAATATCCCCTTCATCGTTCATCCCTCCTGGCGCTCCCACCACCACGTTTCTTTCTACCCCAGCAACTGCATTACCAAAATTGCTGGGTGAATCCGAGGGCTTGGGAAAGGTTTGCCACAAACGTCCAGTGTCCGAATCTGGCAAGGGTTCATACAAATAGGTTGCATTTTCTCCGGGGGCGCTGACGACAACGTTAAACCCTAGCGCAGACTCCGCCGATTCTACGGCTGCGACTGCAGTACCAAATTGACCGTTATCAGCATTGGGACTAGAAAAAGTGTTTTGCAACTCGCCATCCTGATTAAACCAATAGGCAGCACCTTGAACTCCTTGTCCAAGATTATCACTAGGAGCGCCCACCAGTATTTGTGACCCCATCGCGGCAACTGAATGACCAAACCGTCCGCTATCTGTAGGATTAGGGCTGATCAAATATTGCTTTGGGTTCGGGTTACCATTACTAAATAGATAGGCAGCACCTGCTGTTCTTGTTTGATTCCCTACCATTACATTTTCTCCGGGCGCTCCTACCAGCACATCGGATTCCACTCCAGCTACCGAATAGCCAAATTGACCCCCAGCTACAGGATTGGAACTGAAAAAGTCTTCTAGTAAACTACCGTTACTGCTATCAAATAAATAAGCAGCACCTGAATCTGTTATTCCGTTGTGATCATCTCCTGGAGCGCCAACTAGAATATTTGACCCTACCCCAGCAACTGAAAAGCCAAACTTATCTTCAGCTTGGGGAGTAGGATTAGACAAGGTTCTCACCTGATTTTCTTCGAGATTAAAAAAGTAGGCAGAGCCGACATTCGATTCTCCTCCTATATCATCTCCAGGAGCGCCAATCAGCACGTTTAGTCCTACTCCAGCTACAGAAAAACCAAATTGGTCTCCCGTTGCATTAGGTGGCGTATCGGTATCGGGATTTATAAAGCTTTGCAATAAGCTTCCATCGTTACCATCAAATAAATAGGCAATACCTACGTCGTTCTGTCCGCCTTCATCGTATCCTGGATCACCTACGAGTACGTCTGAACCTAGCGCCGCAACTGAATAACCAAACTGATTTTCTGTTGATGAATTATTCGGATTAAAGCGTATCGCTAAGGGAGAATTCGCATCTCCAATCGTGATATTTTTAGGATCAAGGAGTAACGTACCCGGTTGACCGTTAATTGCTCCAGCATCAGCATGACCCGTAAAAATCAACAACTCTTTGCCAGAAACCTCAATAAATCCCCCATCTCCGGCTTCCGTTCCCCCACGGGCGCTTATCGTCCCGTAAAAGCCCGTCACTCCATCTGCCCAAGCAAACACCTCACCGCCTGTCCCCTGTTCCCCAGCATCAGCCGTAATCAGCGAGTTTTCACTGATTAGGGTTTGAGAGGCATTAAACGTACCTTGACCTTGATAGTCACCACCCAGTCGTACTGTTCCGCCGCCATACACCCCAGAAGCGTTAATTGTGGCATCAAATATACCCACTTTGTTGCCAAACACATTCACCGACTGGGAATCGACAGTAGGAGATGAATGAGACACATTCAGAGTGCCAGAGGCGATCGCAAGCCTGGCTTCTGCGGGTATAGTGATACCAGACTCCTGAAGCTGTACTTGACCTGTATCCGTAACGGTTAATCCCGTCTCTACGCTTTCCTCTGTACCCGTCAGCAGTGTTGGTAAATCCAAGGGATCAATTGCCTGTATCTCCCCATTCTCATTGGTAGATGGTACAATTTCTAAACTTAATAGTTGTCCCGGTTGACTGATCCGCACCCGATTAGATTCCGGTACAGCCGCCATTGTAATGGTGCCGCCCGGTGCAGTCAGTTGCCCGGTATTAATCGTATTTCCTGCCAGTAGGGTTAAATTATGCCCTTCGGATACGGCTAGATTGCCAGCATTAATTAGGGTTGCGGGTTGAGCTAAATCAAAGGCAAACTGACTGGGATCACCGATTAACGTCTGATAGTTATTTTCACTAAAGACATTGAACCACTGATCTCCCGCAAAACCAATTCCTGTCGCGGTTGTAAGTGTCAACGACGCGGGAAGATTTAAACTGCCATTCGCCCCAAATACAATCCCCGCCGGATTCATTAAAAATAAATTTGAGTTGCCCCCGGTAACTTGAATCAAACCATTAATAATTGAAGCTTCCCCACTAACTACTCGCCCCAAGATATTGCGAATTTCAGGATTAGACAAAAAGTTGGCAATTTCACCAGCGGAAAGACCAAAGTATTGGAAACTGTGAAATAGATTTTGCCCATCTCCGGAAAATGTGCCACCGTCGATGTTAAATTGGTTACCGTCTTGCTCAACCGTTGTCCCTACCTCATCACCTGCCCCGGTAACGGACTGAGCCATGATTAGACTTGGGGGGTTGATCGGTGTGGCTTCCTTGGTTACAATAGAATCTTTAGCAAAAGTATTCTGAGTAACTGAAGTGTTTGTTAATAGAGAGCTAGGCTTAAACTGAGGAACAATCGGTACGTCTGTTTGATCCACCTCGCGAGGGATTGAAGTCGCCTGAGTTGGCTTTATACTGGTAACACCCAAAAAAGGTAAAGTAGCCAACAGCAGAATTGCTCCTTTCATTGCAGAATTAATCATAGGGGCTACAAAACTCCGTGGAATAAATAGAACTGATGTATAGGACTTGACAGACAGAATTTTACTCAACCCTAAATAAGGCAAGTCCAAATTAGAAGCCGCACCGAATCCCAATACGATTACTCAGCTATCAAATGATACGTTGAAGTTTAAAGAGACACCAAAACTATTGCGGTTGAATTGTCGTCGAAAGTATCTGAATAATCAATCTGGATGATATCACTCCCCTTTCCAGCAAAAATGCGGCGAGGGTTCCACGCTTGTACCGATAGGTCAAGCGCTGGAGGAATCGCCGCCAACAAATGAAAAGGCGAAGCCATCCGCTTTATGAATAGTGTTGAGATATTTGCAATGAGTATCAAATTGTTTACCTCCATTTTTTGGATACAATGCGAAACTTGGCTTGGTTCTAATGGCTATACGCAATCCGTCATAATGCCCCGCATATTTACCTTTGGGAATACTGGCTTTGACAATATCTCCGGTCTTAAAACCGTGAGACAGCTTGAATCGACCCCGATGCTGTTTTGGTAACCCGTATTTGTCTGTTATCACTCGCTGTCTGACCCCATGACCTTTAGCGGTAATCAGCAAAGGATTATTGGTTAGAAACTGCAATTGAGGCGTTTCTCCCACAAGAGCC
The DNA here is from genome assembly GCF_040221695.1 of Coleofasciculus sp. E2-BRE-01. NCBI lineage: Bacteria > Bacillati > Cyanobacteriota > Cyanophyceae > Coleofasciculales > Coleofasciculaceae > Coleofasciculus > Coleofasciculus sp. E2-BRE-01. The sequence goes on from NZ_JAVKEA010000181.1 coordinate 25,673, forward strand.
GCATCGTGCCAGTGGGTTTTACTGACTCCCTGTACGGCTCGGTTGTACTTAGTTTGTCCACCCGTCCCTGTGGTGACAGGTAAACCTAACTTCTTTAAAGCATTAAGTAATGCATATCGAGTTGAATTGACGGCGGCGGCATCAGCTAAAGGACGCTTAGCTTGAGACAAAATTCGTTTTAAGAGGTCAGGTTTTGAACTAAGGAAGTCTCGGATATCTTGATTTCCTTTAGCCTGATTACAAGGTACGCAAGCAAGCGTCAGATTACTGGGTCTATTAGAGCCACCTCGACTACGGGGGTGAATGTGTTCGACTTCAAGCGGAACATTTTCAACACCGCAGTAAGCACATTTTCTACCCCATTTTTCGAGAACATATTCACGCACCTCATACTGATAAAGGGTTCCTTGTTGGTAGCCTTCTTTTTGTCGGGTAGGGTCTGGCATTAGCTGCGTATTAAATCGCACTAATTCCGGCACGATACTTGACACCGGGCAGAACTGAATTAACCGTTTCACCCAAGTCAAAATGTTTTCGACTCGACTTAGTAAACTAGGGGGCAACCAACCTTGGGGGCGAGTTCGATTAAGGAATCTCGCCTGTCGATATCTTGTCTTGCGACTTCTGCGACCCCTGCGGAACGATCTACGAGTCAAGAGCGCGTCTCGAATTGCAAATCCGCGATGGGTAAGCTCGGCTCCCCAGATAACTTTCTCACCTTGCAGGAGTGCCAACCCGGTCACTTTTGCGCCTGGATCAATCTTGACCCTTCGGCTTCGCTCAGGGTCAACACCGAGCGAAGCCGAGGTGTTGATTTGACTTGGGGTAGAGTTAGGTTCAAGGGACAGATGCTTGAGAATAATAGTGAATGGATACCTGCGATACACGGCAGCTTTTTTACTACTGAGTAATCGCCTAGCTTGCCCTGGATGTATCGGGTCAAGTGGCTGTTTATTAGTATCGAGAACGAAAACAAAGTTAGACAATTTGTCCTCCGTTAAACGGGTAATGTGAGCCTCGCCAAAGTTATTGAAGTTTGTTCTGCCTGCCACACTTCCTCAACCCAACTCGGATGTTTAATGACAAGCCACAGAGCTATAAACTGGCTCAACGCATTCATAGGTGTGATGCCCTCAATAACGTAGTCATTTAAGACTTAGGCTGGTCAACTATGGGCGTTTTCACGCCCCGCTTCTATCCCCAAAGGGATGAAGCGTGGGTCGTTGACAGTTAAGCTATCTGTTATTTGGTTTTAGCTATGGTGAACCTAGGCATAAGTTCAATACCATGCCTCTCAAAGAAATTCCGAAGCCGGAATCCCTTTGCCGAAATGACTCAATTATGGTTAGCCACCAACCGATATTCTCCAATGACAACAAAATACTAAACCATTGGACAAGAAAGCCACAGTATTTAGTGATACACCACCTAGTACTTGAGAAAATATCCAATCTACTTCTTTATAGCACACTGGTTTAAGGGTCAGGCGGCTATCGAATTAAAATTAGGGGCGATAAGCTGTTTCTAGTACATGAGAACAGCCAAAGTGCAAAAATGAGGGACTGATCGAACGAGATAGTGTAGCGGGGCGGGATCTTACAGGCTCGAATCAAGTCGCTGATATCTCGTGTTTAACCTGGAATTAGGAACATCCAGTAGAGATAGCGGTTTTTGGCAACGATGGAAGACAAGCAACCTTAGTTAGGGAACAGGGTGATTGATAATTCTCAATTGAGAACCACTATGCCAATGTGGGGATCACTGAGCCAAAGCACTACAGCATTCAGTAATGGGTTTGGATGCGATCGCGTCGAGTTCAATATCCTCTAACAAGTTACTCCAATCCATCGCCAGGGCGTAATTGGCTGTCTGAGTACGGCGAAGATTGCCGATCAGAGTGAGAGGGTCAAACCAAATCCCATTTCGGGCTAAAACAACGGCGCGATCGCGGGGAGTCAACGCCCGATTCAATCCTTGTTGGAGTTCAGCCGTTAAAGGAACACGTTGGATGGAACCTCTAACTCGGACTCGTTTGGGATCAGTGCGAACAATCGCTGCTTGGGGATCTTCACAGTAAACGGTAAAAATCCAGTTGTAGTATTGGTTTTCCTTTAGCGCGGGTAGGGTTGGCGGTAAAGAAATACTAATCACACCGGGTAGGGCGTTCGTCACAGGATAGGTGGTTTCGTACACTTTCTCACCCTGATCACTCCAGAGGGCAAATTTCATTGAGTCGAATGTATTCGCGCCATCAGGAATATAGAACCAGAAGGTGGGATGTTCCTCTACCGTTAATCCCACATTGGTATCGGGAATCAGGGCGAACAAAGATTCTCCAGATTGACTTCCCCCACAGAGACTACGACTCGCGCCACCTGTACGATTACCGGAACGGGGGCTTCCCCGACCCGATAGATCCAGATTAAACTCAAGCATATCTTGCAGCGAGGGAGTATTACTCGCTGAGTTGGTCGGTTGAGAGTAAGTCGGAATCGGACTAACCAGACAACCAACCACGACTGATGCGATCGCCACAACCCGTTTGATGGGTGGAGACGATATAGGTATCCTACTCATGACTTAGTAAAGTCTATAGATTTAGACACTTACATAGTACAAGTGCCAGTGTCTTAATCCGGATTTACGATAGAAAAACAGGTAATTATATTGATTTGGGGACTAGATATAAACTCAAGTTGCCAACTTGCTGATTTTATAATGATTTTAAGATTGGCAATTTACACGGCTTTTTACCGCTTTTCTGGCTTTTGGGTTATGTTTGCCAACCTAATCGAGAGCTTACAGGCTTTTTGTAGCTGTAGCGACTCCTCGCGCCTGCAAGCCTAACTAGCCTTAACCCGATTCGGCTTAAGGCTTAACTGATTAGGGAAGGGATTAGAGATACTTTTCTAGAGTGTTTGCTAGCGTCGTTTTCGGAACTGCACCCACAACCATATCAACTCGTTGTCCTCCTTTAAAAATCATTAAGGTCGGAATGCTGCGAATCCCATACTGACTGGCTACATTAGGATTTTCGTCAGTGTTGAGCTTCACAACCTTGATCTGACCTTCGTACTGTTGTGCGATTTCATCCACCACAGGTGCGACCATCCTACACGGGCCACACCAAGGTGCCCAAAAATCTACTAAAACGGGAACGTCACTATCTAGGACGTCTTGCTTAAAACTGGCGTCTGTAACTGCTACGGCTGTTGACATGCCTGGAAATCCTTGCGTGTACTATTTTCTATGTGTCTTGGGATATTTTACCACAGAGAAAACTGAGCGTTCCCCTGCAAAAAAAGTATATATTTAGACATAAATCGTCACATTTAGTCGATTAAGATGTTAAACTATCCTGACATTAGAGCTTGACCCCCAAAAAGGAACCGCCCGAACATAGTCCGGGCGGAGTGTGGTGTGAGGAGTGAACGGAAACATGCGTCTCCGCTTTCTCTATGTTAACTTACATCAGTGGGGTTTGGGGCAGTTTGTCAACCCCAAAAATTTTATTTACCCATTCCCAACTGCTGCGCTTTCTGGTAAACTTTCCCTTCTGTCAGCAAGGATGGCGCAATCACGACCTCCACTTGCTGCATTTCCTTCAAGTTCTTAGCGCCCAAGGTTCCCATACTGGTTTTCAGCGCCCCTAAAAGATTGTGAGTGCCGTCATCCAGTTGTGCCGGTCCAATCAAAATTTCCTGTAATGTTCCTGTACTCCCGACTTGGATGCGCGTTCCTCGGGGCAGAACCGGGCTAGGGGTTGCCATTCCCCAGTGAAACCCACGTCCTGGGGCTTCTTTGGCACGAGCCAGAGGAGAACCAATCATCACCGCATCTGCGCCACAAGCGATACATTTACAGATATCTCCCCCGGTAATTAACCCACCATCAGCAATGACTGGCACATAATTACCCGTCTCTTGATGATAATCATCACGGGCTGCTGCACAATCCGCCACCGCCGTCGCCTGGGGGACTCCCACACCCAGAACGCCCCGCGAGGTACAAGCGGCACCCGGACCAATTCCCACTAATATCGCTGCTGCACCTGCTTTCATTAGGTTCAGGGCAACTTCGTAGGTGACACAATTGCCCAAAACCACGGGCATTGGCATATCCTGGCAGAACTGGGCTAAATCTAGGGGGGTGACTGACTCTGGTGACAGGTGAGCCGTGGACACCACAGTGGCTTGGATGAAGAATAAATCAGCACCCGCTGAGGCGACAATTTCACCGTATTTAATCGCGCCTGCTGGCGTCGCACTCACCGCCGCAATCCCACCTTGGTCTTTGATTTCCTGAATTCGCTGGCTGATTAATTCCGGTTTAATCGGTTCGGCATACAACTCCTGCATCAGATTAACGAATTCTGACTTACCCACAGAGGTGATTCGCTCTAATATCGGAGCAGGGTCAGCATAACGGGTTTGAATGCCTTCGAGGTTAAGCACCCCTAGCGCTCCTATCTCAGATAGGATAACTGCCATTCGCACATCGATCACGCCATCCATCGCACTGGCAATGATCGGAATGTCTCGTTCGATGCTCCCCAAACGCCAACGGGTGTCTGCCAAATTAGGGTCTAGCGTCCGTTGTCCGGGGACTAGTGCGATTTCATCGATGCCATAAGCTCTGCGAGCTGTCTTACCTCGCCCAATTTGAATATCCACGCTTCTCTATTCGTTCCCAAGACTATTTAAGCTAGGGTATCAAATTTTGTTCTTTGTCATTGGTCATTGGTCATTGGTCATTGGTCATTTGTCATTCGTCATTGGTCATTTGTCATTCGTCATTTGCTTCCCTAGCTCCCCCAGCTCCCTCTGCTCCCTCTGCTCCCTCTGCTCCCTCTGCTCCCTCTGCTCCCTCTGCTTCCCCTGCACCTTTGCCTCAACTGTGACGAGTTCTAGGATCTTCGCGATCGCGATCGCTCTTTGACCCAGATGTCCGATGGGGTGGCGTAGAATCCTCATCACTCTTAACCTGAGACGGTTCGACGACAAGTTTCGCGGCTGCGGAAGACGGTTGTCGTTGTCCAGGAGATTTTGCCGGGGGTGGAGGTGGCGGGGTTTGCCGTTTGGCTAAGGCGGGAGTCTCGGATTCGGCTGAGGACTCTGGCGGCTTCGGGTTGCCATTTTCTCCCGTTTGAGTCGGATTATTCCGTACCAACTGACTCACTTGACCAATTAAGTTTCCTAGCTTCCCTTCATCCAGAAGCGTATTAATTAACGATAAGCCACTGGTTGAGAGTAAGAGTTTGTTAATATCACCCATGCCATTCCCATGACCATTGCCATTACTGCCATTCATCCCAGGAAACGCGAAAATTCGGGTATCTCCTAAAATTCCCGGTTGTGGCGCTAAGGCTTTGGCAATTTCTGGGAGTTTGTCTACCAAATCGGGCCAAATTGTGGTCAGCACTTGGGCGCTTAATTTGGAGTCACTCAATGTATTCTCGGCTTCAATGATTGCTCGTTTTCCTTCGGCTTCAGCCAGGGCTTTATCCCGATTCGCTTGGGCTAATGTGCGAATGGATTCCGCTTCTAATTCTGCCGCTTGACGGGCAATTTCGGCTTGACGACGACGGCGGAAGACATCGATTTCTACGACGTTTTGGTCTGCAATCCGCCGTTTTTCTGCCTCTTGTTCGGCTGAAATTAAGGATAAGCGTTTTTCCCGTTCCGCTTTTTCTATCTCTGTCGCCGTAACCACACCGGATTCGGCTTGAGCGCGTTCGGCTTCAGCGGCAAAGCGTTCCCGTTCTTTATTGGCAATAGCAACAGCCGCTTCCTGTTTTGCCACTTTTGATAAGCGTTCGGCTTCAGCCACCCGGACTTGGGCTTCTAGGCGGGAGGAATCGACGGTTTGCTGACGGGTAATTTCGGCAATTTCGGCTTCCTGTTTTTGGGTGGTTTGGGCGACTTTTAGCTGTTTATTCCGTTCCTCTAGGGCAATATCAGCTTGAATTTGGTTTTCTTGAACTGAGAGTTTGCGGCGAATTTCTTCTTCTTCAACGGACTTATCTTGTAAAATCTTTGTCCGTTGTATGGTGGCAGCTTCTCGGTCTTTGGCTTCTTGAATTTCCCGTTGTCGCTGGGATTTTAGGGATTCAACTTCTAGTTGTTGTCCGAGAGTGGCGTCTTCTTGTTCTCTGGCGATTCGCAGGGATTGCTTTTGGGCATCAAGTTCCTGCTGTTCAATTCTTACCTGGGTACTTAGTTCAACTTCCCGTTTTTGTTGGATGGAGCGTTGAATAGTTTCGGTTCGCAGGCGGACTCCTTGGGCGTCGAAGAAGTTATTGGTATCGTAGGTATCGCTTTCTTCGATTTCAGAAATGGCGATATTATTCAGGGTTAAGCCGACTTTTTTTAGGTCAGGCTGAATCAGATTTAAGACTTCATCGGCAAACCCTAATTTATCAGAATCAATTTCCGCTAAACTCTTCTTCTTCGCCGAGGCTCGAATCGCATCATCTGCCCGTTTTTCTAGGGCTTCTTTAATATCTTCAGTCGAAACTCGTCCTTGTTTCGAGAGTCGGGCAGCAGCGGTTAATACATCGTCTTTATCGGCATTAATACAGACATAAAACGTTGCCCGCATATTTGCCCGCAGGTAGTCTTGAGTGCGAACGGCTAGGTTTCCGGTGCGTTCTACATCAATAGAAATTTCCCGTAAGGGGACACGAGTCAGTTCATGGAAACCGGGCAACACCGCACAACCGCCATACAAAATGACTTTTTTTTGTTTAACAAAAAAGCCACCCGTTCTGACAAAGGCTTCGTTGTTGGGGGTAATTTTGTAAACCAGTTTATACGCCCATAATGTGGCGATGAGTCCTAAAATGATTGCCGCGATCACACCGGGGAACAGGAGGATACCACTGGGTAACTGTGCCAGGGTAGATGATACTGGAACAGGCTGGGAGGTTGATGTCGTCGATGATTGTGACATGGTAGTTTGCGCTCTCAATCTATATGTTGTATTGAAGCCTGAAACTTATACACATTTAGACTTTGTGTAAGAAGAATCACAGTTTGCCTGAACGGAATAGAAATGGTTGTGTATGCAGCCGTTACTGTGAATCCTGAGGTTGGGATGAATTAGATAACCACTGTTGTTGATCAGAACTATCTTTAGTAATCACCCGATAGCTTTCGGGTTGTCGGTCAATGACTAAGACTTGATTACCCCGATTGGGAATAACGTTTGCCCATTTCGGTAGGGTGGCATTAATTGTCACCAAATTGCCACTAGGATCAATCACATCTACTTGACCGATTTTGCCTTGACTTTCCAGGGGAATTGAACTAGAACTGACGCTACCCTGACACCCAATTAAGCGATCGCCACTGGTATCTTCACCAAATGTGGCAAAAATTCTGCCCAAGGGTCGAGAAATTAAGCCACCACTGAATAAACTTAGGAGTAGGGATGCACCAGCGACGACACCGCCGAAGAAACCCGTGGGAATCGTACCTGTGATATTCCCGATCGCCACATTAATCATCCAGCCGAAAACTCCCACCAGACAACAGTCGGTGGCGAGTAGCAAAATTAGGGGAACTTTACCCACACCCAGAAAACTGAACATTGATCCCATGGCAAAATTGCCATCGGCATCCACATCAGCATCTACATCGGCATCGATATCAAAATCATCATCACCGCCACCGGAGACAATGACAACCAGAAATAAGAGGATACCCATCCCGAGGAAAATCCAGTAGGGCAGGTTAAGCAGGTTGAATAGCATGGATCGAGGTAGCGATCGCGACTGTAGCGTGACGCTCTATTAACGGATATTCTCAGCCTAGCGAGGAATGGACAAAATGGCTTCACCCCGCTAGAATACTTAACGTTTTGCTCGCCCAAAAGAATTCTTGGCGAAAAAGACACATCCGGATGAGATAGGCTATAATCCTTTATTGTAGAGACGCGCCATGGCGCGTCTCTTACACGGCGGCATCGCCAAGTGGTAAGGCAGGGGCCTGCAAAGCCTTTACCCCCAGTTCGAATCTGGGTGCCGCCTTTTTTAAATAGAAAAGAATGAATGTGCGATCGCCTGTGCCATGATCTACCACAAAAACGGCACAATCACATTATGGATGCAAAGTGATTAATTGAGAGCATCGACGTACATTTACATAACCAGCGTGCGATCGCGGTTTCCTTCGTAGGGGCGCACGGCGTGCGCCCATTACCCGGTGGCGTGCGCCCATTACCCGGTGGCGTGCGCCGTGGATTACTGATGAGGTACAGTCTCTAAGCAAGATCCCCAACTTCTTCAAGAAGTCGGGGATCTGTCTGTGTACCTCACTTACTGGAAAAGCGCTGTAATGTGCGCCAGGAAAGACAACCGGGGTATATTAACGGTCAAGCAGTGCGATCGCATTCATACACACCGGGAAAATCCTACGCCCACAACCGCCAATATCATGGGCGCACGCAGGGAAATAGGTACAACACCTACATTGATTCAGGGCGCACACCAATATTGATTCAGGACACACCAGGATTTTAAGGGCGCACGCCATGCGCCCCTACAAGACGCAAAAAAAAATGGAATGGATGGATAATCAAAACCGTGGTGGTAAATCCGGTTTTTACGGCAATAAGTAAGATAGTCAACACCTTTTTTATCCAGAAAACCCAAGCGTGAGAGATCGCCAGGGCAACTATGAAGGGACAAAGAGTGACATCTCCTAGTGTATCAATTGTCTCAACGGTTGCGATCGCCTAAAAGTCAAGCGGAATGCTGGAAACCCTTGAGTGCAGTGAAGGGCGAGTTCCAAAAGTCTTAACCTTTCTGCCTTGCAGTGTTGGCGCAGGGCGGATTTTATTGGTAACGGCGTCAGTGCTGTATTGTTGAGGCGGACTTTATTGGATCTATGTTTGTAGTTCTGAGTCGGGGTTGAGTCTCAAAGCGTCGTCAGCGAGGCTCAACAGAGCAACTAAACCATTCCCACGCCAAGAACTCAAGTTCTTGGCTCAAAGCGCAAGTCGTCTAAAGACGACTCGGATTCTTATAGAAACAACCCCAACAGTGCGATCGCAGATTTTGTAGGGTGCGTTAATGAAATGTAACGCACCATGTATAGCTTGATTGAATCTATGTCTGTAGTCCTGAGTCATGGGCGAGGCTCAGAGTGTCCCCAGTCAAGGCTCAAAGCGTCATGGGCGAGGCTCAGAGTGTCCCCAGTCAAGGCTTAAAGCGTCATGAGCGAGGCTCAGAGCGTCCCTAGTCGAGGCTTAAAGCGTCATGAGCGAGGCTCAGAGCGTCCCTAGTCGAGGCTCAAAGCGTCATGAGCGAGGCTCAGAGCGTCCCTAGTCGAGGCTCAAAGCGTCATGAGCGAGGCTCAGAGCGTCCCTAGTCGAGGCTCAAAGCGTCCTTAGTCGAGGCTCAACAGAGCAACCTAACCATTCCCCCGCCAAGAACTCAAGTTCTTGGCTCAAAGCGCAAGTCGTCTAAAGACGACTCAAATTCTTATAGAAACAACCCCAACAGTTAGACACGTCTGTCTACATCGAAACGCTTTTGCTATACCCTAGTTATTAGAAGAGGAGAATAAAATGCCGTGAATGTTTTAATTGGCAACCGGAAATGATAGGAAAAGAATTACTATGACCACCGAATATCACGTCAAACTGATTCAAACAGGAAATACCCAAACTCTAACCATTCCCCAAGACTTAACTCTATCTACAACAGATGTCACCATCCGCCAAGAAGACGGCAAACTGATTATCGAACCCTACCAGAAAAAATCCCTGCTCTCAGTTCTCGCCACTCTCGAACCCCTAGATGAAGACTTTCCCAATGTTGACGCAGGAGTATTACCCCTAGACGATATCGAACTTTAAAAAGACACGCCCTGATGTCTCTCTACAGATATGAATTACTCCTATTTATTAGATACGAACATCATTTCAGAATTAGTCAAGCATCCCAGAGGACAAATTTTTACAAAAATCCAAAGTGTTGGCGAGGCAACAATCTGTACAAGCATCATCGTCGCTTGTGAGTTAAGATTTGGAGCCAGAAAAAAGAACTCGCCTCAACTCACCCAAAACATTGAAGCCATCTTAGATAGTCTGGAGATTTTGCCTCTAACCTACCCCGTAGAGCAATATTATGCTGAAATCCGAACTCATTTAGAACAACAAGGAACACCTATTGGCGGTAACGATTTATTGATTGCTGCTCATGCTCTCAGTTTGAATCTCACCGTCATCACCAATAATGTTCGTGAATTTTCTCGTGTCCCTAATTTAAAACTAGAAAACTGGCTCAATTAAACCGTATCACCCAATCACCCCCTCTGTCTTTTGCGATACCATAGTTAGCATCTCCTCTCTCAATTGCCCCATGGATGAACAACGCCAACAAGCCTATCTAACCCTGATTAATGCCCTATTAACCTGTCCCAGTGGTGAGGAAGGGCAGACATTACAGGATAACGCGGAGTTAGTTGATGCCGGGTTAGTGGCAACCATGATACAGGTAGCGGAAGAGTTAGCAGAGAGGGGCGATGAAAATGCCGCGCAGTTTTTAGTCGGGCTTGCCAATCAGTTAGGGGAGTTTTTGGGATTATCCGCCTCAACCGCAACTCCTGAAGCCCAACTCGACTTCCTGGTTGAAGTATTACAAGCAACGTCAGATAGTGATGTTGATCCGCAAGTTGTCTATCCCCTCCTCCAGAAAAACCTGCATCTGTTAGATGATAACTTTGCCCGGATATTACGCGACTGGGCAACCGCAACACTGGCAGAGGTGGAAGCCGCACAAGCCCAAGCTATTGCCGCCGTTATTGGTAATTTCAGTAATCTGATCCAGCAGTTTCCTTTAGGGAGTCAAGCAACTAACCTGGAAATCGCGATAACGGGTTATGAATTGATGCTCACTATCTTTACCCGCGAGAATTACTCAGAAACTTGGGCATTAATTCAAAATAATCTGGGTGCTGCCTACAGAAACAGAATCCGGGGAGAAAGGGCAGAGAATATCGAACGTGCGATCGCATCCTATCAAGCCGCCCTGGCAGTCTACACCCGTGACGCCTTTCCTAGCAATTGGGCAACCACGCAAAATAATCTGGGGCTTGCCTACAGTGACAGAATCCGGGGAGAAAGGGCAGAGAATATCGAAAGTGCGATCGCATCCTATCAAGCCGCCCTTCAAGTCTACACCCGTGAGGCTTTTCCCCAAAACCATGCTACAACCCAATTTAACCTAGGACTTGCCTACCGAGACGCCCAACAATTGGACAACGCCTATCATGCCTTTGCCGCAGCGATTGATACGGTTGAATTCCAGAGAGTTGAAATTAGTTTAGGTACGGCTAATGATGCCGATAAACAGAAACTCGCGGAAGAATGGAATTCACTCTATTCCAATATGATCAAAGTCTGTCTAGAATTAGCAGACAATACCCAAGCCTGGGAATACATCGAACGCAGCAAAACCCGTAATCTGATTGACAACCTCACCAGCCGCAGCCTTTACCCTGACGGACAGATTTCTACCCAGAGACAAGAGGAATTACAACAGTTACAGGAAGAGATTTGGAGTGAACAGCGACGGTTGAATCAGCTACAGGGGGCTGGGGAACAAAAGTTATCGGAAAAATCGATAACTCCAGCAGAGATAGACTACAGCCACATCAACCAACTGCGCCAGCGTTACAACGAACTTTATCCCTATAAACCCTTAAAATTTGACCAACTCTCCCCACTGATTGATAAAAATACGGCAATTATTGAATGGTATATTTTCGATGATTGCTTCCGTGCGGTGATTATTAATGACCTAACCCCCCAGCCCCCTTCCCTGCAAGGAAAGGGGGAGAATTTAGGAAAAGGAAAGGGGGAGAATTTAGGGAATAATAATCAGAATTCAAAGCCTCTCTCCTCGCAGGAGAGAGGTTTGGAGAGAGGTTTCCCCTCCATCTGGACATCCACCCCTGAAGACTTAGCCAACCTCAAAACCTGGGCTGAAGACTATCTCCAAGCCTACTACGCCCCCAGACGTGCCGAAACCGACACCGACACAGAACAACTCAAACAAGACTGGCAAACCTCACTCCCCTCACGCCTCAACCAGCTAGCCGAAATCCTCCATATAAAAGATATCCTCACCCACATCCCCGAAACCTGCACCCAATTAATCCTGATTCCTCATCTTTATCTCCACCTATTCCCCCTCCACGCCTTAAACCTATTCCCCCGTTTCCCTGACGGTATCCGTTATCTCCCCAGTTGCCAACTCCTGCACCAACTCCAGCAGCAACAACGCCCTGACTTCCAGCGCCTATTTGCCATTCAAACCCCCACATCAGATTTATACGAACAAGACATCGGCGCAGTATCTGCCATCAAAACCCAATTTCCCCAGATTGATAGCCTCAAAAAAGACAAAGCCAGCAAATCCGCCCTCCTCTCCTCTAGGGAAACCCTCGACGCCGCCAACAGTCTGCTATTCTTCTGTCACGGCTATTTCAATCCAGGTTCTCCCCTAGATTCTGGCTTACAGCTAGCCGATGATAACCTCACCCTGGAAGACATCATCGCTGATTTCCGCCTGAGTCATTGTCGCCTCGTCACCCTTTCCGCCTGCGAAACCGGATTAACCGACTTGAGAAATATCAGCGATGAATATATTAGCCTACCCTACGGTTTCCTGTTAGCCGGGAGTACCAATGTTGTCAGTAGCCTGTGGGCAGTCAGCGCGTCGGCTACAGCATTATTAATGGTGAAACTGTATCAGGAACTCCAGCAGCAAGAGAACATTGCCCTCGCCCTGAATACCGCCCAATGCTGGCTCAGAGATAGCACCGTGCAGGACTTTCGCGCATGGCTACCCCACTCCCGACTGAGTGGTGATTGGCAAGATGAACTGGATGAATATTTTGAGGAAATTGAAGATGAACAAGGAACAACTGCCAAACCGTTTAATTCACCTTATTACTGGGCAGCATTTTGTGCCATAGGCAAAGGAGTATAGCTAATGTCTGTTTATGAAAAAAATATCCAGGCTTTTATTCGTTTGATTGAATCTGAATTGATTCCCGCCGAAGACTGGACAGATTTGAATCAATTTAGCCAAAATTTACCAGAGGATGCGGAGGAAATATCGGCAGCCATTCACAAGTGGCTAGAACCTGAATCTCGTCGTCCGATTCGAGAGGCTTTAAAAAAGCGCAAGAAAGAGATGAAATCGGGTTCGATCAAGTCGGACAATACTCTTGGTGTTGGCGGAAGCAAATCTCCCACGCCAGCGAACCAACAAAGCCCAGCGGCGAAGGACATGATTATTAATCATATTCTCAGACATTCACCCCCATCCACCCCACAGACAAACCCACCTAATACTCAAGGTTCAACTTAAGCGACTATCCACACAAATACAGCAGATGAAATGATTATTTTAGTTGACTAAATTTGAACCGACAAGCCATTTTTTCCCCTCATCCCCTAACCCCTTCTCCCAACCCCCCTCGTTCCCCCCTACAAGAGGGGGGATGACAGAGGATGCTTCGCTTTTGTTGCATAGGAGAAGGGGAACTAAGTCGTCATGCA